>PYJA01000030.1 GCA_003635185.1 Candidatus Poribacteria bacterium
GGCGGTAGCCGACCCCAACGAACATCGCCGCACTTGTATAAACGGCCACAAATACTGGTCGTGTAAGAATACGGACCCGAATAACCATGTGAAGTGGCACAAGACCCGCATCTGCAGGCGGTACAAGGCACTTCGGCAAGTAAAGGATCCGATGACTGGACTGAATACAGTTATTTGGGGGACGTGTGGTGAATCCTACGCAAACTGCAACGCGCGGTGTCGCGATGCCTACGGCCGGATCGGGTGGCACCGAGAGTAGCGTTCCCTTCGGAAACTTTTTCACAGGCAGGGACCCGTTTTGGGTGCCTGCCTTTTCTTTTGTCTGAATCGCGGAAGACCCGGATGACGCGGATTTTGTCTTTTGTACCACGGGGAATGCCATTGGGCGAATGCGCCAAATCAACGGTATGAATGCCATTTAGGCATTCCCCGTATGGCATTCGCCATGATTCATACCGTTGATTTTACTTTTAGTTTGCGTTTTTTGGCACAAACTGGAAAGTTTGTGCTACATTTTTATTATCTGAATTGCGGAGGGCACGGATTTCACAGAGGACACAGATTATTTCTATCCGTGATTCAGACAACACACATGCCAAAAACTGGACACACCGAACATTGACATCCGTCACGTTCCATGCTATACTTTCAAGAAGGAGACGTGCTCATGGTTACCCAAAAAGACATTCAAGCGACTTGTGATGACATTGTGCGTGAATTTGCGCCGCTACAGGTTATCCTGTTTGGTTCCTACGCTTACGGTACACCGACAGAAGACTCGGATGTGGATTTGTTGGTAGTGATGGACATTCCGGCATCGGAGACGAGTCGTCAAGCGTCGGAGATTTGGCAGCGTATTCCACGCCGTTTTGGTATGGATTTGTTGGTGCGTTCACCGGAAGAGATCGCGTATCGAATTTCACATAACGATTGGTTTCTTCGCGAAATCACCGAAAAAGGGGAAGTCCTTTATCAATCCGTAGGATTTTCCTACAAGAAGATAGCTCGTAAAAAAACACCGAATAAGGAAAAGAGCTTTATGAACCCATTAACACTTGAGTGGGCACAGAAAGCTGAAAGAGATTATGCTGCGATAACCTTGCATCAGCAAGCGCAATCGCCAGATTTCGATTTCATCTGTTTCCATGCGCAACAGTGTATAGAAAAGTATTTAAAGGCGTGGATCCAAGAATCAAATATCCCTTTTCCGAAATCACATGATTTGTTAGGATTATTAGGTCTGGTTCTTCCGACCATGCCGAGTTGGCAGGCTTGGCAAATAGATCTTTCTATTGTTGCACCATACGCTGTGGAATTTCGTTACCCGGGAAAGTCAGCAACAGCTGAGAATGCAGCGCATGCAGTGAAAACCTGCAATATAGTTCGTGAAGCAATTCGGAAAGCGTTGAAATTACTATAAAATAACTATAGAGAGGTTAGTTTAACCCGTGAGTGCAGGAATAACAATAAACATCCCCAAATTAGAAATCTCTGCAGAGGAGCGCGCTGAAAGCAAACCGACACCAGAGAGCATTGATGCTGCCACTCGCCTCTTACGCGAGACAGGATTAGTTGTTATTGAAAGTGTTCTTCCACGTGATTGGATTAAAGAGGTTAACACTGCTATGGAAGCAGTGCTTGATATGGAAGAAGATGCCCATAACGGTGAACACCCGATGTTAAAAATGCCGTTCATGGATGCACGTATCATTGACAATCCCTTTGCGATGCCGATCATGAAAGCTGTAATGGGAGAGAAAATATTTGCTTATTTACCTTACGGATGCAACGCAACCACCCCTGGCAACGAAATACAATGGATTCATCGAGATTCTGGTCAACTGTTCCCTGAATTGCCGTTTGCGCTGCCTGCTTCAACAATTGTTGTGAATATTCCACTCGTTGATTTTACGGTAGAAAATGGTGCGACAGAGGTTTGGCCTGGATCACATCTCATAATTGATGATGAGGCAGTACGCAATACGCCTTACAACGTCTGTGATGAAGTTCGCGCTGCGCAAATGCCATCTTTTCAGTTAGTTATGCCTGCAGGTTCGGTCGTGGTACGTGATATGCGGTGCTGGCATCGAGCAATGCCGAATCGGACGCAAACTCGGCGTCCTATGCTTGCCCTTGTTTATTTCCGAAGGTTTCATCATTCACCGGATGCCCCAAATATATTCAACGCAAAAGTCCCAGAAGATATATGGACGAACATGTCCGAAAATACACAAGAGGTATATCGTTTTCAGACACACGATTAGGAAATTATTGTATTCTAAGAGGAGATTATGGAACGCACACTGCTTATTCATCCAGATATGCCCGATATTGATAGAGAACACGGATTCTCCAATATTAATGGTCCGTCGCTTGTTCGCGTGCCAGAGTGGGTAGACAATCCGTTGGGTAAATACTATCTCTATTTTGCACATCATCGTGGTGCCTACATCCGCTTAGCTTATGCCGATGAGATTGAGGGACCTTATACTGTCTACCGTCTCGGTACACTGCATCGTGATAATACAGTCTTTAAAGGATGTGACCACATCGCTTCGCCTGATGTTCATATAGATGAAGATAACAAACGTTTCATCATGTATTTTCATGGTAATTATCGCGGTGGACAAGCCACTTGTTGGGCAACTTCTCACAATGGGATAGATTATAGAGCATCAGAAACGTTAGAGAAGCAGCAGGGACCATATTTCCGTGTTTTTTGGTGGAAAGGTCTTCCTTACGCAACGAATCACAATCTGCTGAACCGCGGAAAAACTGCTGAATGGACAACTGTATTTGAAAAGCGTGATGCACCTCTCTTTCCTGGGGAACCGGGGAAAGGCAGAGATGGCACCCCGCGTCACACTGCTAACCACCTTGTGGGAGATACGTTGACTGTTTATTATTCGCTTTATGGTGGCACGCCGGAACGGATTTTAAAAAGCACAGTAGCACTTACGGAAGATTGGAATGATTGGCATGCATCTCCATCAGTAGAAGTTATTGCGCCGAAATACGATTTTGAAGGCGTGGATGTCCCGATTGTGCCTTCAACGAATGGTCTTGACCGGGAACGGGTGCATCAACTCCGCGACCCAGAGATCTTTTGTGCGGATGGAGAAACCTGGCTCCTCTATTCTGTGGCTGGTGAACAAGGAATTGCGATTATAAGACTGGACTCTGAATAATTGTAGCGTAAGGTGCTTTTCAATTTATAGTTCGATAAATCTGTATATCTGCTGCAAAGAAAGTTCGGCATCAACCGATATAAATTTAAGTGTATCTTCAAAGGTAGTCAATTCGCTGGATACCCAATTTTTGCCCTGGCGGAGATGGTGTTCAACTCTAATATGATCCTGTGAAATAAGTATGTATTCTTGTAATGACTCCAATTGCTGATAACGTCTAAATTTCTCGCCTTTGTCATACACCTCAGTTGACCGGGAAAGCACCTCTATTACAACTATTGGATTGATAAATGTGTCGAATTCATTATCCTCAAAGCGGGGTTTTTCACAAACAACAGTAACATCTGGATAGAAGTAGGAGTCTCCTGCGCTAATTCCGACGCGCATATCGCTGGCGTAGACTCTACATCCTCGCTCAGCCAATTGGTTGTAAAGTCCGGTTGCAGTATTCATCGTGATAAGATTATGTGTATTACTTGCACCGGACATAGCGACAATCTCTCCGCTCAGATATTCGCTTTTGAGTGTCGCCTTTCGTTCAGTAATGATATACTCTTGGGGAGTTAAGTAGGTTTGGGCTGCAACTGATGACATGAGTGTTTCCTCTGTTATAGTCTCGACTTAGTGATATTCAGTCTTGTTTGTTCTGCTTGCAGTATCCGATATGGTAATCTATTGATTAAAAGAATAACACATTTTCAGGAAGATTGCCATATAGTATTACCTCTTGCTATTCGGGTGCTAAGGCGCGTAACCGATTAACTACTTTTATGACCTCTTCTGCAACGATGTGAACTTCTTCCGCCGTATTGTAACGTCCTAAACCGAAACGGATAGTGGCCAACGCCAGATCATTCGGAATACCCATCGCCACTAATACGTGTGATGGCGTAACAGATTCGGAATCACATGCTGAACCTGTTGACACCGCAACACGCTTCAGTCCTGCTAAAAGTGCGTGGCTTTGTGCACCCGCGAAACATAGATTTAGGTTTCCCAACAAACGTTTTTCAGGGTGACCGTTGAGATGGATATCCGATAACTGTGATGCTAATTTCTGGTGCAGTGCATCACGCAAAGGTCCAACTACTTTTTCTTCTGTTTTCATCTCCATCGCATTTTGACACGTTTTACAGGCTGCTCCTAAACCGACAATGCCTGCCACATTCAGTGTCCCTGGGCGGATTCCTGCCTCCTGTCCGCCGCCATAGAAAAGCGGGGCTAACTGTTTTCCACCTCGAACGTAAAGTGCACCAATACCTTTCGGGCCATAAATCTTATGTGCGGTAATTGATGCCATATCAAGCCCTAATCCATCCATATTTGATTCAAGTTTGCCGATGCCTTGTACCGCATCCGAATGAAACAGGATACCGTACTTTGAAGCAATATCGGCTATTTCACGAATCGGGTTGATAGTGCCGACTTCGTTATTGGCGTACATGAAACTCATTAAAATAGTTTTCGGGGTAATAGCGGCTTGGACATCGTCAGGATGGACCATTCCGTATCTGTCCACAGGCAGATATGTGGTTTCAAAACCCTCTGTGTCTAAAGCGTGACATGTATCAAGAACAGCGTGGTGTTCGGCAGTGCTTGTGATAATGTGATTTCCGCTATCTTTATTGGTGTATGCAGCACCTCTAATGGCGAGGTTGTCCGATTCTGTTGCTCCACTTGTAAAGATTATCTCTTCTGGTAGACAACCGAGCAGATTGGCAACTTGATGTCGCGCTTTATCTACAGCATCTTTTGCCTTAATGCCGTAAGGGTGTGTACTGGCGGCATTTCCGAAGTGTGTCGTTAGATATGGCAGCATTGCATCTAACACTTCAGGAGCAATCGGTGTTGTGGCATGGTTGTCCATGTAGATGACATCATTCATGGGATAGTTCTACTTTCTACTGTAGGCGCGCTTACATGAAGATTAATTTTTTAAATTCTGTAATTTTCTATCCAATGCAGGTGTCCCCCTGCTGGCGAAGTTTCCTAACCTCGCCAAAGGACCGATTTTTTTCTTAAACTTCATATAAGCGCGCCTACTCATTTTATACCTTTGAGTTGCGGTACGGCGATGTATACCAACCATTGTTAAAGCTGTTCTCTGAACATGTCCATTAGTCCGTCTGGTGGGTCAAACGGTAATTCAATCACAGTGTTACTCAAACCGCTATAGTAGATTCCGAGAAGCAGGTTGAATTCTGCAAGGGATTGCGGTAGGTTTGTCGGATGAACTTTGTTGTCATCGTCAAGCCATTCAAACATCGCCTCAGTCAAATTGGTTTGTGAAACGGCATTTTGGCCACCGTAACCGAGGTTCCCCCCTTCATAACCGCCTTCTGGCGTGTAACGTTCCCAACTACTAAAGCGCCAGTGGACAAACCCTTTTTCACCAAAAACACAGACGCGTTTGTGCTGATTATTCCCGGTTCCTTGGCTCACACGTGGTGCCATCTCTGGTCCGAAGGCGACTGAAGCTTGCACGCCGTTTTCGTAAGTAACTAACCCCGTAGCGTTTGCAGGGGAAGGTTGTGCTCCATCCAAATTACCAGCACCTGCAATCTGTCCCAGGACCTTTGCGGGTCGGGAGTTGTCAATATAGGATGAGACTAACTGAAGTACGTGAGGTGCTTGGTCTACGGGTGGGTTGCGTGCGCTTGCTTCAATAAATTTAATTGCACCGATTTTGCCTTCTGCGACATCCCGTTTCAATTCGAGGTTTTTGGGATGAAAGTTGAGTTGTGTATTGATAGCAATTTTTGTTTGGGTGCGTTTGGAGAGTTCATAGATTTGCCGCCAGTCTTCGCTCTCCACAGCGATCGGTTTTTCAATAACCACTGCCGGAACACCGTGCTCTGATGCTTGATTCAATAACGGATACCGAATCCTCTCATTTGTGCCGCGCAAAACGGGTGCGGTCACGATATGTAATAGATCGGGTTTTTCCTTAGAAAGCATTTCATCAAGGTCGGTGTAGCGATCATCTATATCGAATTCGTCGCCGAACCCGTTGAGCAGGTCTTCCTTCATATCACAGATAGCGGTGAGTTTTCCACCTTTGACGTTATCATACGCTCGTGCATGGGCGCGGGCGCGTCCACGGCAGCCTAAAATTGCACATTTGTACATCTTGTTCTCCTTTAAGTATAATTCCGTAGATAGTTTCGTCTAATTTTTTGCTGATGATTTTCAGGTTTGAGTCGGTGAGTGGTAGAGACCGCGCCTTGCGACGCGGCTCAAACTCTCTACCAAGTTCATGATTTTAAAAGGATATTACAATTGGAAGGGTTTTGTCAAATTATTTTTTTAAAAATTTGTGGAATCCCAAAACGACTAATTCCGAAATATTATTTACATAAGCAGAACGTTTTGTCCGTGTTTCCTATTGGTTGATATGCTCTTTAGTCCCGTAGGGACGATATGTTTATATGGCAATACCTAATATCTGTGAAAACAGCAAAAACAATTAATTAACTGTCACAAGTCGTGAAACCTATAAAGAGGTAGCACTACTCATGTATTCCTGAGCGCGTTGTGCAGCGTCTATCGGTGACATAACGCCTGACATCACTGCCACACCCGATGCTCCCGCTCCCAAGCACTCACCAACACGCGCTGGTGTAATTCCTCCAAGTGCGAACACAGGCAAGTGGACCTGTTTTACTAACTTTTCAAGGTTTTTTACACCAACTGCCGGACCATATTGTGGTTTGTTTACTGTCGGATAGATTGGACTATAAGTGATGAAATCTGCACCTTGAATCTCTCGTTTTTTGGCAGCATCAACATCGTGTATTGAACACCCGATAAGAAAATCGCCCCCTAATTGTGCTTTCACTTCAGTTACAGATTTATCAATATCAGGCAAATGAACACCCGCAGCTCCTACTTCAACAGCAATTTTGGTATTCGTGTTAATAAATAAGTGGGCGTTGTGCGTTTGACACAAATCTGAAATCGGTTTTGCCAGCTTGAATAATGCAACATCAGCTAAATCCTTTTCGCGTAACTGGATTGCTTTCACCCCGACATCTAAAATTTCTGAGACCACTGTAAGTAAAGATTTTGGTGTACACAAATGTCTGTTTGTAATGACATACAGATTAAAATCAATCATTTTGTTACGATTACAAGACTTACGCATTCCCCCTTGATAAGGGGGGTTAGGGGGTTAAATAGTCCGGTATTTCACTGTTTTAGTCTTTTTAACCCCCTAAATCCCCCTTATCAGTGGGACTTTTGAATACATTGCGTAAGTCCTGGATTAGATACGCCGGAGTCTCGCAGCGAACGTTCCATCGACTCCATGCTCGTGGGGCAAAGTTTGCAGAAAACCCTTTGACGTTATGGCACTCTGCGGAATATCAGGTAAGAATTCACTTGCCTGTTCCAAGGTAAACATCGGAAAATGCTTCAAAAACCGATTGATGCCTTCCTCGTTTTCTGTCGGTTCAATTGTACAAGTGCTGTAAACCAAAACGCCACCGGGTTTGATATACGGCGCAGCATTTTCTAAAAGACGGTTCTGTAGGTCACTAAGAGAACGTAGTTGGTCATAAGTTTTGTTCCAACGGATATCGGGATGCCGTCGAAGTGTGCCGAATCCTGAACAAGGCGCATCAATAAGCACTGCATCCGCAGTATTGATAAAATTGAGATCCGATTTTGTAGCATCTACTGTTCGGATTTCAACGTTCTGAACACCCATGCGTTTGCAATTTTCTGCCAGCACAGCAAGTTTCTTTTCCGAAATATCAGCGGCGATGATTTTCCCCGAATTTTCCATCATGCAAGCGATGTGTGTCGTTTTACCGCCTGGTGCTGCACATAGGTCCACAACTAACTTGGGGGATTCTGGCATGAGAAGGGACGGGACTAACATGGCACTCTCATCTTGCACATACACATCCGGGCGATTCATCAAATCTATTAAAGATATTTCATCTTTAGAACTGGAAACTTTATCGTCTGCAGTGATTGATGGATTTTCAACGACAATTCCATCTGGGGCAATCTTAGAGGGTTTAACAGATAATCCACTTGCCTTAAGGGATTGACAAAGCTTGTCACGATCTGTGAGGAGGGAATTCGCACGGAAAGTGAGCGGCACCACCTGATTACTTGCTTGGCAAAACCCCAAGGTCCACGATAGCCCGCGCGCATTTAACCATCTTTTCACTAACCATTTCGGATATGATAAGGAATAAGCTATATGTTCTATGGGATGCGTTTCAAGTGAAGGATAAGTTAATTCTGTGCCTTTGCGTTGCACTGAACGCAAAACTGCATTGATAAAACCAGCTGTCTTTTTTCTATTTTTTACAAGTTGGACGGTTTCAAAAATTGCGGCGTGAGGAGGAATACCGTCAAGGTGTAACAACTGAAAAGCACCGAGTCTAAGGATAGCACGATGCTTCACATCTAATCGAAATCGTGGATTGATAAAATGCTCCAGCACCCAATCCAGTTGCTGTTGCCACCGAACAACGCCATAGACAAGCGCGTTTGCTAATCGGCGCTCGCGACCGTTTAGTGTAGCCTGCTTGAATGCATTGTCAACGACAGACGCGATCGACACATCGGTTTCAGAGAGTTCTAACAAGCATGCCAATGCGGCTTCGCGTGCGTTCATATTCATCTTCCCTATATGCTAAGGTTTATTATAGGGCAATTATGCAGTGAGAGCGTTCAATTTGCGCATGATGCGCGATTTTTGGCGATTTGCGGTGCCTTTTTTAATGACACCTTTACCTGCTGCTCTATCAAGCAAGCTTGTGGTGGTTTTGCACAATTGTTGTGCTTTTTCCACATCACCTTCTTGCAATGCTAATTCGGTGGCTTTGAGCGAAGTTCTGAGACTCGCTTTACGGTGTCTGTTCCGCGTGCGTTTTTTCGCATCCGCGCGTGCATGTTTCTTTGCTGATTGTCTATGCAAAACGAAAACTCCTTAGTTTAAAGTTTAACTGATTCTCTATTTGATATACTCCCCCTGCTAAAGCATGGGGGATTCTTTTGTCCCATGCGCAGGGTAAATTCTGCTATCATCAAGGACTGCTTACGCCAGCGATGCTTTTGCAAGTCTTCTGTCCTCTCCTTCAATGGACGATACCCCGCCCATTCATCTGCTACGGATTTCCCCGTTTTAGATGGCAAGATTCTTTTTTGTGAAGTGGCACTGCTTCACCCGAAACAGTTCAATCTTGTCCTTCCTACCAGACACCCCAACACAACAAGAGAGTGCTTACTTCTCTTGGGGGTTTCTTTTACAATGCTCGCACACGCTCCTTTTGAGAGTGTCTTGAGACGATTTGGCACGTTACATTGTAGATGCTGCCTTCGCCAGTCCATCAAACCCGCTCGCATTGATTGAGTGTGCTCCGTGACACTACCGCCTTGCTCAGCCTTACGCTACGTTGTTGCAGATGTAGTATTACATCTAAGCTTTCTGTGGACATTCTGTGATATCCCGCACATGTGAGTGCCGTCTACATCACCGAGATAAATCTTCGGTGTCTTGATGGCAGGAGAAGGATAATAATCATCTTAGAATTATACCACAAAATACAGCGTTTGTCCATAATTTTTCACAATTCACAATTAACGTATTATAGCCAACTTCTTTATGATAGTGTATATTTCACCTTTTGAAACAACAGAAATGTGGCAGATATATATCCCTCCCGATACTGCTAAACCATAAGATGTCTGCTGATTCCACCACGTCCGCCATATCCGTTTATCAAGTCTATCATCTACTCCTTCGATTCTTTTAATCAAGCTGCCGCGAACATCGTAGATGTTCACTTGCATCTCAGAAATTTCGAGATTTCCCTCAACCCGAAATTCTGTTCGATTGTTAAAACGCACAGGATTTGGCGACACAATTACATCTTTCCAGACGAATCCCTCTTCTAAAATAACAGACTGCTTCACTGATGCTGCACCGAGCGGATACCGTACGACCACCATAAGGGTATTTGCACCAGGAGAAAGTGGAATTGATGCTGTGTAGGTTTGCTTTTCTCTATCTAACTTTGCCTCTACACCGCTCGGATGCACAATTATGTCAATCGGAAAATCTGAACGAAATGTACCTGTGATTTGCAGTGGATTCTGTTTGACAATATCTGGTAATTCAAGCATAACCTGCGGCATCTGCCGCTTCGGTTGAAACATATCCGTGAGGAGACTATCCATCGTAACTAAAACCAATTGGGTAACCTTTGTCACTAAACGGAAGTTTATTTTATCAACTGTATCACTGAATGTCCGATAGAACGGATTAGCGTCATAGTTTTGCGAATCTCGCCACGGTGTTGAACTTTCAATTAAGGTGACTGCCGGATACCCTACATCCCAAAAAGATTTGTGGGATGAGATGTCAATAAATTCGTCATGTGTTCGGCGTATTTTCAAGCCGATGTCGTACCATGTGTTAGAAATTGTGAGAGCGCGGCTTATCCACACTGAATCTCTATTGGAAATTATCTCAACTAAGTCGCTTTTCCAGTTGAACCCGAGCATGTCTAAATTAAAAACTGCTGCAATTTTTTTGGAGTCTGGCGTGCGCTTTGGTATTGAAGCGTCATTTTGAGAGTTGCCATTTCCAACTGCTTTACGAACATAGTTGCGACTCCCCAGAAAACCGATCTCCTCACCACCTAACGCGATAAATCTTATTTCATGGTCATACTCATACTGACTTAAGATATTGGCAATTTCCAACATTGCCGCCACGCCTGTGCCGTTTTTGTTTGCGCCTGGGGCACTTGATGCCAACGGATTCCAACTCGGTTCTCGTGACGCTTGTGTGTCGTAGTGCGCACAAATAATAAAGATGTGTTTGCTTGATGAAGTCGGCTTAGGTGGCAGCACTGCAACAACATTTCGAATGCCGCCCACAACCTGTTCACTTACCAGTAACCGTCCGTAACTCAGAAACTTGGTTTTAATATAATCCACCACATTATGAGTTGCCTCACGATGATGCGCGCTACGTGTGCGATACGCCAGCGTATTCCGAGAATATGCGATATTTTCCTGTAGGGCCGTAACGTGTGAAACCAGCGAATCGGATTGCACTTTCTTGATAAGTTCATCTCCACGCTCAGCATGTGCAAAAGTTGAAGAAAAAAATGGGAATAAACAGGTAGCGTAGATTAAAACTATAGCGAGTGTATTGGATAGACACTTAAAACGACTTGACATAAGAATGTATTTTTGATATTATGTTAAGACAAATTTGTAGTTAAATTGTAGCATTTTCATAAACTCTTTTTGCACAACAATACTTTATTTGACGCTTATATTTATAGTGACATTTAGAATTAAAGGGGCATTTTTGTAGCACGGGGAATGCCATTGGGCGAATGCGCGTATGGCATTCGCCATGATTCATACCGTTGATTTCACTTCCAGTTTGCGCACGGATATGCACAAACTGGAAGTTTATGCTACAACACCGCTGGTAGATGCGGTGTTCTAACCGAATGTCCGATTAATTCTAAAGTCTACTATAGTGAACTTTGAATTTATTGGGGCACTTTGATAACCTATTATGGAACATAATGGACAATAGAAGGGGTAGCATAAACTTTTAGTTTGTGCCACAAACCGCAATCTGGAAGATTGCGGTACAGAAGTGTCCCATTAATTGTAAGTTTTACTATATATTAGCGTTAATCACTTGCATTTCAGACAATAATCTCTTTGATTTTATCAGTTTTTGGGAGAGATTGCAAACAAAGAATCGGAGTACAATTATGCCAGCAAATCTACCTCCAACATACTATAAACTCAAACATCAACATGAAGCAGCGAAAACAGATGAGGAACGACTTAGCCTGTTAGAGGAAATGTTGCGCATTGTTCCGAAACACAAAGGCACAGAGAAAGTTGTATCTGATCTTCGCAAACGTATTGCTGTTATAAAAAAGGGGCCGTCTGCAAAAGGGAGCAAAGGGGCGGGAAAAAAGAGATATAGCGAACATATTCCGAAGCAGGGGGCTGGACAAATTGTAATGTTGGGGCCACCAAATAGTGGTAAGTCGCTTATGCTCTCCAATTTCACAAAAGCAAAATCTGAGGTATCCCCCACTCCCTACACGACCACCATGCCTGTTGTCGGAATGCTCCAATATGAAAATATCCAATTCCAACTTATTGATACACCTTCTATTATGCCAGATTTCATTTCGTCAACGGTGTTGACGTTAGTTAGAAATGCTGATTTACGCTTAGGGGTCGTGAGTCTTGCCAGCGATGGTCTGTTAGACGAATTAGATGTAGTGTTGACAGTGTTTAACGATCAAAGAGACGATATTGAGGATGACGAGGGCGGATACCTTGTTGTTGCTAATCAATTGGACGCACCAGGGGCACCAGACAGGTTAGAGATTCTGACAGAGTTTTATGGAGACGAGTTACAAATCTATCCCATCTCTGCGGAAACAGGTGAAGGCAAAGGGGCTTTGTTGCAAACACTTTATAACACATTAAACATTGTCCGAATTTATCCGAAAGCACCCGGTAAATCGATAGTACGTGATGCCCCGATTGTTCTCCCGAACGGTTCAACTGTCCTTGATGCTGCGCTCGGTTTACACAAAGATTTTGCCGAATTCAAATTTGCTCGGATATGGGGCCCCGAATGGCTTGATGGCCAACCTGTTAGCCGTAATGATGTGATTTATGATGGAGATGTCGTTGAATTTCATTTATAAACGAGTTGTGTCAAATAACTAAATGTCTGATATTTTCACATTAGCAGATTTATTGTCCATGGACTTCATCAGATGATATGTTCTTTAGTCCCGCCAAATGCCATAAGCGCATTTGGCGTTGATTTGGTAGGGACGATATGTTTATAGAATTATGTTCAACCCACCTCTTAGTCCCGTAGGGCGATATGTTTATGGACTTGTCAATAGACTGGGGGAAAACCTAAATCTGCGAATATCCAGACGATCTCCATATTTTTACATTAAGTAGAGTGGGTTAATTTGCCCGTACAGATTATTGTTGAAATTATAGGGACAAAATACCACCCTCAACCAACATCGGTGCCCCTGTCATATATCGGGATTCATCTGACGCTAAGTAAACCGCCGCCCAAGCAATGTCTTCCGGTTCACCGATACCCAATGGATGCATCGCTTCAATTTCTCTGTTTACTGCCTCCGGGTCTTCCTGTTGTGCGATGAATTCTTGGTAAAGTTCGGTGTTAATCGTGCCGGGGCAGAGGCTATTGACACGGATGTTGTCTTCAGCATACCGCACCGCCATGCTACGTGTGAGATGTACCACAGCAGCTTTTGAGGATGTATAGGCAGGATGCATCGGAAATCCGACATAAGCAGATTCGCTTGCCATGTTGATAATTGCGCCGCCGCCTACCTCGCGCATCAATGGGATAATCGCGCGTGAGACGAGATAGATGCTTTTCACGTTCACAGCGTATTGCCGATCCCAATCCGCTTCAGCAATATCTTCTAATTCGCCAACGACAGCGATCCCCGCATTGTTAAACAGCACATTGGGGGTGCCGAGTTCAGATATGGTCTGCTGCGCAGCATCTTGAATCTGCGTGGCATCCGTTACATCACACTGACAGAAAATTGCGTTACCGTTGTTATCTTTGATATGTTGTGCGACCTTTTCGCCGCGTTCAGTATTCACATCCCAGATAGCCACGGCTGCGTCTTCTGCAGCAAAAAGTTCAGCACTCTTTGCCCCGATCCCACGTGCTGCCCCTGTGATAATTGCGATTTTATTTTTGAGTCGGTTTGGCATGTGTTTAAATAAGGTATTGAAATGCTAATTTCTGTGGTAGGATTGTACGCGGGTTTTCCTTGCACAACTATTTCAACTTCACAGTCTAATTTTCTAATTAGCGAAAATAGGTAGTCAACAGAAAAATTGTCAAGCAAACCATCATCCAGCAGGACAGAGAGTTCAGATTCGCTGAGGTCAAACATCTTGGCTGCGTCGCGTCGTTTAAGTCCACTTTCAGTAATAATACCTTTGATTATTAAAGCAAGACGGGTTTTCGCGAGGTATTCTTCAGGATTAGGTATCTCCAAATCTCTAAATACATTGCCACTACCTTTTTCAACTTTAATTTCTTCTTTAGCCATTTTCTCTCTCCATTTGAGCATGGTTTTTTGCTATATTCAAGTGTCTATTGATCAAGTATGTGTCTAAGACGGCACCTCAAGCCTCCAGAGGACGAAAGGTGCATAATAATTTATGTTATAATCCTCGCAAAAGGGTAACCCACCGTTCCCATGCTTCTTTGGTGGCTTTTTTCTGCGCTTCATTTGCATCTTCTGCCATACCGCGCCGCAAAAAGGCATGCCCAACACCTTTATAAATTATAGGTTCATACTTAACTTTGGCGGCATCCGCTGCTGCTTTGGTCGCATCAATTGTCGCGTTGATACGGTTATCGCTTTCACCGTAAAAGCCATATACCGGCGCGGAAATCTTGGGTATCTCTTCAACAGGTGGAGCAGAACCGTAAAACACAAACGCACCCGCGATCACACCCGAATGAACAGCATAACTAAACGTCTGCCTACCACCCCAACAGAATCCGGAGACTGCAACCTTATCGTTTGTTGAAGGTAGGTCGTGTACGTATTTGCGGACCGCATCTAAATCTGTTGTTACGCGTTCGGTTGTAAGTCCACGAATAGCACGCCGCACATCATCACCAGAGTCAAAACTCTCTGTTCCGCCGCCATCAGGCCCCATACCCGAAAGTAGGTCTGGGCAAATTGCGACAAATCCATCGGCGGCAAGTCTATCAGCAACAAGTCGAATCCAATCGGTTAGTCCAAAAATCTCGTGGATAACGATGATAGCGGTTGCAGGTTCTTTCACTTCCGGGAAAACAATAAAGGCATTGAGTTCATGCTTGTCGGCGGCGGTGATTTTAACCCATTCGCCATGACGTGGTGATTTTTCAAGTTCATCTTTTATACTATCAGCATCTGCACTGCTTGCAAGAAATGGAACGGTTAAGAGGATAGTTAACATTAGGACATGATAAATTTTCATGGTTTCTCCTTAATTGGTAATAAAAAACATCAGCGCGCTTACATGAAGTTTAAATAAATATTTCGGTAAGGGGACGAGGTTAGGAAACCTCGTCAGCAGCAGGTGTTCATCTCTGCTGGCGAGGTTTCCTAACCTCGCCAAATTACCCAATTTACTTTTTAATCTTCATCAAAGCGCGCCTATCAGTGAGGGACTACATCTCTTTATATTTCACCATAAGACTACTTCTGTTCAGTTTTGTTGACGATAGATTCTACGACCTTCTGCAATTCGGCAGCAGGCAGTGGACCTAATAGATAAAAATGGATACCTGAACTTGACCATCGGAAGGCATGGTACGGATCGGACTGATATTTACGGACAGTCTTGTCGCCAATTTTAATCTCTGTTCCTCTTTCTCTATCAAAACGATTTGAAAGTTTGCCTGTCGTTTCAAAAACACTGAAATCCAACAATCCATCTGTATATTTCAATCGGATTGGATGCCGATCTCCATATTGAAGTTTATACGTATTTTGAAGTTGGAAACCTGGGGGCAAGTAGGTAGGTTCAATAGGTTTCGTTTTAAGGATTTTTTTGGCATCAGCAAGTGAAATGGCAGGTAACTCACGTCGCGGTGCCGGTTTTATCTCCTTTTGAGAACTCTTCCATTTTTTCTCCACGTCTTCAAGGTCAAAACTAATGCGGGTATAAACGAACATATTTCGTAGCACACCTGCGGCATCTAAATCTTCCACGCGTAGAATAACACCGTTTTTGCGAGCGAAATATATATGTTTTGTGGGTCTCCCCGCATGTTTTGGATTGATGATTAAGAGGTCCGTCTCATGCCCAGCGATTTTCTCGCCCCAATGCCGCAGTTCCAAATCATAGTTTTGCGCTATCAATTCAATTTCTTTTATAGAAAATTGGCTTCTCTGGCGTTCCCATCTAAATTCTCTGCCTCTTCTACGTTCATCTCTTTCCCTATCTTTGTTTTTGTCGTCTCGATTTCTTTCGCGTCGGTTTTCTTCAGCCAATGACTTTTGTTGTCCAACAATCGAGACAACCTTGCGATACGAGTTTTCTGCAGTTTTATGAATGACGACTTCCTCCATCGTCCGTGCACCGTTAGAAGTGCTCCGCGTTTTTAGGCGGAGCCCAACGTAACTTACATCCTGTTCCGCTTCCGCGATGTGTTTAAGCGTAACCATATCAGCAAAAAGGGAGCCGGCTGCCAGAAGAAAGATAACTATTGTTAATAAACTGAATACATAAAGAGGTTTCGTTTGCATAGACTCACCTTCTTACTTACGGACTCAAAGAATCAATCGCCAAAATACAGATTGAGCAATGTTTCTGTATCTTCACCGATATACTCAGTGTCCGTTGTGGGGTTGCTAAGTGGCGTTGCGACGTTAGATTTCAAAGGATTATTCGTCACCTCTTCTGTATGAACACCAAAAAAGAAATCAAGGAGTTCGTCATATTGCGGTGCAGGTGAATATGTAAAGATGAAAAAGGCAACGACGAGACAAACCGTTGAAAAAGCGGTTGCACCAACAGTGAAAGGACGAAAAACCCAACGTCTCAATATTGAAAGTAATTTATTTTGCGGTGCTGCTTCTGCCTCCCGAATCTTTGCCAAAACTACATTCTTCATGGATGGTGCAGGGTGTACGAGTGCCGCAATTCGCTGCCGGTTTTGCTTGAAATCTGCCAACATGTCTGCACATTCTTGGCAGTCGCGCAGGTGGTCATCCACCCTCTTATACATAGCCGGTGTTAATTCATTATCTAAATATGCCGATAGTTGTTTTTGGATACGTTGATGTGTGATACTCACGACAGCTAAAGCCGTGTGCTTCTTTTTGCACACAACTCTCCTTTGTGATTCCTGCTTCCATCTCTCGTGCCTCCATCCCGAACTTTCTTGAGGGCTTAGTTGGACTCCACAGGCGTTTTGCCTCTCTGTCTATCCGACAGCGAGGTGTCTTAAGTTTATTGCAGCGTTAACATCTCTGTCTATAGAAATATCACATTGACTGCAATAATACGTTCTTTCTGAGAGTGTTATGTCTTCTTTCTTATGCCCACAACGGCTACAGGTTTTGCTACTTGCATAGAACTGCAATGCCTCGGTTATAGGTATGCCACATGCTTCTGCTTTCGTCTTAAGTTTTAAGAGAAACCCGCCCAACGCACTATCTGATAACGCCTTTGCAAGTTTCCTATTTTTTAGCATATTGGTAATCTTTAGCGTTTCTATGCCGATAGCAGATGCTTTGCTAACAATATCAGTCGTGGCTTTGTGGTGTGCATCGTTTCGGATACAAGCGATACGATAATGCACACGTTCCACTTTTCGTTTTTGCTTAAACCAGTTATTTGATTTTAGCACTTTCCGACTTAACTTGCGTTGTTCTCGTTTGAGTTTTCTCTCATAGCGTTTGAGCGGTCTCGGATTATCGTACTTCGTGCCATCGTTCAAGGTGGCCAGTGTGTTAATGCCTACGTCTATACCGATAACAGGGTGTGTTGAGGTGTCAACAACTTCGGTGTCCTCTGTTTCTACAGTAATAGATACAAACCAACGATGGGCAGTTCTTGAGATCGTCACTTGGATAATCTTGCCAACAAAACGCAACGCTTCACGCATTTTTATCCAACCTATCTTGGGTAATCTGATACGTTTGCCTTCTATTTTGACAGATTGCTCGTCTGTTGTCCAACTCTGTTTGTGTCCACGCCCTTTGAACTTTGGAAACTTTGCACGCTTGCTCACCCAATTTGTAATCGATTGCCCCAGATGCTTGATAGCATATAACGCAGCTCGTTGATCTTGGGAACGTGTCCAATCATAACGCTTTTTCGTCTGATTGAAGTTATTGTTCAGAGTTTGCCACGACTGGAAGTTATCATGCTCTAAACCCGCTTTGAAATCTGCTAAGGCATGATTATAGGCAAATCTTGCATACCCACATTGAGAAGCACACCAGCATCTTTCTCTAAATGTTGGAGCTAAGGCGATTTTATGTGTTTTGTAGGGCATATCACTACTTCCTTGAAAGGTGGCTACTTCTCATTGATAGTGGTGTGCAGGGACTATCAATACCTGCACTGAAGTAGTCCTATTAGTTCATCATAAAGGATAGATAAATGGCATAAGTTTTTTGACACAAGCCTAAAGGCTTGGGATTGTTAGTTAATTCCCTTCATTTTTTGACCACAATTAGTTAGAGGTTACATAACAAAGGAACGTGCTTTCAACTTTAGGGTTACGACACAGCGGCGTGTGCCTACTACTTTACCAATCAATACGTTCAAGTTCATCTCGCAAAGCCTTTCGTGCTTCATGTAAACGGGACTTGACGCGTCCAAGTGTGCAATTGAGAACTTCCGCTATCTCTTCATAAGAGAGTTCACGCAATTCGCGAAGGATTAAGATTGTTCGGTAACTTTCTTTAAGTTTGCCAAGGGCAGTGTGGAGTATTTCACTCTGTTCGGTGCGCAGTGCTTCTTGTTCAGGCGTTACAGTATCAAGCGGCACCCAAGGTTGTGAGTCATCAATTTCCATCGGGTCTGTTTTTCGGCGTTTCCGTTGGTCAATAAGATTAAAACACTTATTTTTAACGATTTGGTATAGCCATGTAGAAAATCGGGAACGGAATTTAAATTGACCAATATTCTCCCACACAGAAAGAAATGCGTCTTGTGCAATATCTTCTGCATCTTCGTGATGACCGAGTATGCCGTAGGCGATATTGTAAACCCAGTGTTGGTATTGCACAACTAAGGTTCCCATTGCGGCAGTATCCCTCTCTTGGCATCGCAAGATGAGTTCGCGTTCCTGTTGGCTATCAAAATCTTCCACTTGAACTATATCCGAATAGGTTTCCATATCAGCAGTGAGGGTCGTAACAGACATTTATCTCCTCCAGAAGTTATGAGTATATCGCTAAGCCTTTTTATATTTAGGTTTTAAATTTCGCTTTTAACCTATTAAGACAAGACTCAAACTGAAAAGTTCGTTTTCTTTTGGAGAGCCGTTATTTTGTTTTCTTTTGACTGTTTTGTGTTCCAGGTGTCATCTGCACAGTTTGGAAAGCACCGGTCGCATTCGGCAACCTACCGATAGCGGTATCTTTTTCCTGCTGCCCAAATGTAATTGTATCTATCACCGGATTTCCACGTGTATCGGTGTCCACGAGCATGACAGTTTCGCCATTAGCAGATAATTTGAAATTGGCATGAAGTCCTTTAGGAGCTTTTCCATCTTCATCTAACCATACAATTAAGTATCCACGCGGCGGAATTGTAGTATTTTCAGGAAATTTCCATTTCTTGGGGTTGTCAATTTTATCAGTAAGATACATCCCTGTAAGCAGCACGGGTTCATCTGTGATGTTGTGTAGTTCAAGCCAGTCTTCGTGATCTCCCTGTGGGTCAACTATACTATCGGTATTGACTGCCATGAGTTCGTTAATTACGACCGTCACCTTTTTTGCCCGCGGTGCTGTGACACGGTAATGTGCTGCACCGAATTCTGCTCTTGCTGGTGAAAAAACTGTTGTGCCGTGCGTTTTCACTGCACTTGCTTCGACGTAATAATAGACAGTAGTTCCTGCAGGAAAAGCCGGAACACTACCGACAAATTTATCTCTGTTCTTTAACATTTCTATGTGTTTAAAAACTGCATGGCGATCAGGACTATAATACAATAGAACTGAATCCGCTGCAACAGTTTTACCTAATTTCGCTGTAATTTCAACGGGTTGATTTGACGTAGGATTCTCAGGTGTGGATACGGAAACAATCTTTGGCGTGGGTTTGTTCAATTCTGGATGATTAAGTAAAAGTTCTCGTCTTTGGGTTACAAATCGTTTGAAACTCGGTGTGCGTCCGCCACGGTCGCCATCAACGCTTTCCTCAAAACTGCGGTAGTCATAAAGTTTTTTATCGTCTTTCTGCACTTCTGAATCAATGAGTGCATGGTATTCTTTGATGACCGGTTCCAACACCTCCCAATCAAGCCACTCATCTACTACTGTACGTACGTGGGCGATATACCGTGCTTTCCATTCGGGAATACCAAGCAGGCGGCTAATAACGGGACGCATCGGATTTGCAGCGTGTGTTGTCGGAGATATCATGCCTAATGTCAATTCTCCCCACGACCAACCGCCACCGGGGCCACCCCCGCCACGGCGGCGCTCACCAACAAACCTAAAAGTTTCGTTATTATCGTGCGAGATGAGGTGAAATCTTTCATTGACATCCTGATAAATGGAAAAATCTCCACCTTTATGAATGTAACTATCGTCATCCATAAAGACGTTCGAGACAGCAAGTTGCCACAAGGCACGGTCAACGTTAAATACTGATGGTAAATCCGTTTCTAATTTCGCATCAGGTGTTTTCGGCGCAAGCATCTCACAGAGTGCAATTAAATTTTCCCAAGGATTTTCGACATTTGCAGTTTTAAGTTGATATGTCCTCTGATACGCCTCCATATCATCTCCAGGGTAGGTCAATGCTCTCCCGCCCGGTCCTACTTTCCAACGCACACCATCTCTTGTGCCGAACCATTCATCCAGAAAATCTTTGTTATATTGCTGCAAATTGATATACACCCCCCAACTTTCACCGTTGATAACTAATTTCACAAAATTCGTTTTCATGGCAGGTATGTAGTCACGTGCAATCCGATTGTAAAGTATTTCACGAAGGAAAGATGGATCAACGTGTCCGTTGAGTAGATTGAGTGTTTTATAGCCGTAAAGACGTTGGCTGTCGTCGCCATAGTCAATAGCAACGTTGAACGATTTTTTCGGAGATTCAACGGTAAAGTAGGACGAGGTTCCGCGGAATCGGACACCGACCTCTGGATAAACTTTCCCATCAACAACTAATTCCGCTGGCACTTCTACATCTGTGCGATAGAATGCGTTTAGTTGGGCATACCAGTCTTCATCGTGGAAACGGAGATATAGGGTGCGAAGCGTCCCTGCATCATACAATACGGGTGAGTCTTTTGGTGTAGCAGCCAGACTCGCTTTCACATCGTTTTCGATATTGCCAGTTGGGGTTCCTGCGCGTTGTCCAGGTGAATATGCGTCTCCCCGCGCTTCAAGCGCCGCTTTCCGTTCATCGCCCGTTAATTTTCCATCTTTATTTGTATCAAAACGTGCGACCAGTTTTTCCGCTGGACGCGGTCCACGTCTACCCCTGCTAAAACCAGGAGGTCCCCCACGTTGTCCAGGGTCTCTTTCAGAGACACGGTTGCCCGCAATTTCTTCTTTACTCAGTTTACTACCCGTGAAAGCCTCAAAACCTGTGATTCGAAGCATGAGTTGACTTTCTTCGGGGCTAAGTGTCCCGTTTCCATCAAGATCAAATCTTTTCTCGTCTTCTGAAAGTTGTGCCGGTTCCCCATTTTGTTGGGTGTATGCGTACGTTACAAGACCAAATATTAGTCCAATGATTGCTATTAATTTTATCTGTTTCATGATATTCTCCTTCTTGCTATTTTGAATTTAGACAGACCAAGAACGGAAGGGTTCGTACTTTACTCTTTATCCAATTTAACTTCAGTGATGTTTTCATGTTCTGAGAGTTCATTATAAAATGTAAGCCACTCATCCGAATTTGCCAATTTTACCCGGAAATTCAACTCAACTACCTTTGACTTTTTAATCCGTCTATCAATTAAGCGTTCGGAAATGAGATGCTTATCAAAAATGGGACGATAAACGGTTTCAGATTGCTGGTCAGGTGGCAGACAAATTTCAAGGATAAACTCGTTATTCTTTGTAAAATACTGATGCCAATAGTACATGCAGAGAATTATGATGCCGATAAGGAACGTAGCGAGAATTGCAACTGCTGGACTTCCAGCACCGACAGCCATTCCCGCTGCTAACGCGAAAAAGACAAATCCGATATCACGCGGGTCTTGGATTGCCGTACGAAAACGGATAATTGAAAGTGCCCCGACAAGACTGAACGCTCGGGCGATACTATCACCGATGATAACCATCACCACAGAAATCAGCATACACAAGATAATGAGTGTGTCGGTAAACGATTTTTGTGGTGCTTTGGCATGTGTCCATTGATAAATAATGACAATAAAAACACCCAGTGTAAACGAGAGAAGTATTCTAACAGCATTTTCACCAAGCGTAATAAACGACGGTAGCGTAAAAAAATCTAACAAAATATGTATTCCATAGTGTATGCAGGTATAACGGATGCCGATAAACGATGACTGATATCCAATCACCAATTTAATATGTTTGCATTATATCAGAATTAGACAGATGTGTCCAAGAATTGTTGAAAAATTGTGTCACACTTCCTCTTTGCGGATGAGGATCCTGACAAATAGTGCAGAAAAAAGTAGGATTACAAAAGCATACGGTGCCGCCTGTGCAAACATTGCCTCGTTTGTGTAGTCCCATACGTTTACCGCTAAAGTCTCATATTCGGGGGGACGGAGCAGAAAGGTTAGCGGTAACTCTTTCATTGTGGCAAGGAAAACAAGTGCCGTGGCTATCAACATACCGCGCGTGAGGAGTGGAAAGAGTGTCCTGAAAAATGCTTGGAAAGGTGAACAACCAAGTGATCGAGCTGCTTCTTCTAAATGAGGTGAGGCTTGGTAGAGTGGACTACGCACAGGTCCTATTGCTTCTGCAAGGAAGTGTAGAATACACGCGCAGATTAGCACAATTATCGTCCCACGACTTCCGATAAAAAAGATAATTGATAGCGCAAATGCAAGTGGTGGAATTGCGTAAACGATATACGGGATTCGCGCTAACGTGTTTGAGAAACGAGAAGAATAACGCACACCAACATAAGTAAATGGAACGGCTAAAACTGCACACCCTACCGCGGACGGTACAGCAACACTTACAGAACCGATTAATGCTTCTAAAAGCCCACCTAATGCCGACACCTCAAACTCTCTGAACATCCAGATAAACACTGTTGCTGCGGGTATCATAACGGTTGTGATGAATAGCAAACTTAAATAGAGATACCCTATACTTTTCCATTCACGCAGTGGAATTAGCGTGCGGTGCCGAGAAGTCCCGTGTCCAGCACGATGCAGTGCTACCTTACTTAATAATCGCGTTTCAAGGTAGAGCAAGCAACCGGTAAAGGCAAGAAGGACCAACGCAAGCCATGCAGCGTAGTTATGATTAAACGCCATATTATACTCAATGTACAGCGCATAACTAAATGTCTCATAACGCATCAACGAGACAACGCCAAAATCACCAAGCACGTGTAAACATATTAGTAACCCCGCTGCATAGAATGCGGGACGAAGTTGTGGAAGGACAACACGAATGAAAACACCCCATTGCCGATAGCCGAGACTACGGGCAGACTCCTCAAGACTCGGGTCAAGCCCTAAGAGGGCAGTGCGTAAATTCAGAAAAAGATATGGACTTGTGTAGAAGGAAAGCGCGATTAAAGCCCCCCAGTAACCGCTAAGACGTGGGAGGCTTTTACCAAAAAGGGCTGCAAATATGCCGTTGTTTCCTCCGAGCCCCAAGAGCGCTAAAGCCATCACATAGCCCGGGATCGCTAACGGTAACGCGCATAAGACACTAAAAACCCGTTTGCCTCGGAGGTCTGCATGGGTGGTTAACCATGCAGCCGGGGTTGCCAAAAGAATATCAACAATCAGAACGCCAACCGTCAGCAAAAGCGTGTTGAGGAAAAGTTTCGCGTTTCGCCAGCGAAACAGATTTTCCACCAACGCAGTACCTTCAACATCAAACGCTTTGGCAATCAGATATCCTAATGGAATCAACCCACCGACTGCAATAACAATTGCGGGAATGAAGAAGTACCATCTCTGCCAAACATGGATAAAGGTGCGTTGCCTGTTGATGACTCACCTCTAAATATCAGCAATCGATTCTGCCCGGACCTACATAATACCGGCGCGCCGAAGAAGTTTGATAGTACCTTCAAGATCATCCATCTCATTTAAGTCGAATTTCGGCACTATTTTAAGCAATTCTTCTAATGGCAATAAATTGGCGTTCGGTATTACACCTTCGGTCACGGGATATTCAAAAACCTCGCTAACGAAGTACTGTTGCGCTTTAGTGGAAAGCAGAAATTCAACTAACTTCAGAGCAGTTTTCTTATTATCGCTACTCTTTAGTAATCCAATTCCTGCAACATTGACAATATTCCCGACATCCTTTGCTTTAAAGAAGGTCTGTTCCACTGGATATTTTGAATCTCTCTTTTTAAAACGGAAAAGATAGTAGTGGTTTGGTAAACCGAGATCAATTTCTCCCGCAGCAAGTGCCTCTATAATCGGTGTATTTTTAGGATAGGCTTTTGCGCCATTAGCTTTCATATCACGTAGCCATTTTTCCGCGCGTTCTTCACCAACCTGTGCGCGCATCGCTGTTACAAATGCTTGGAACGAGGCGTTGAGTGGTGCCCATCCGACTTTGCCGCGCCACTTCGGTTGTGTTAAATCAAAAACACTTTCGGGGAGTGCTTCCATCTTTACGCGTTCAGGTGAATAAGCAAGAACGCGTGCTCTACCACTTGTCGCAATCCAGTATCCATCATCATGACGGAAGGTTTTCGGGACTTTATTGAGAATAGATTTCGGTAATTTTTCAAACAACTTCTCTGCGCTAACAGCACCGAGAGCACCAGCATCTTGTGCCCAAAAAAGTGAGGCAGGGCTTTTTCTGCCCTCAGTCAAGAGTTTCGCTGCTAACTGTGTCGTATTCGCGTAACTCACCTTTACTTCAATGCCAGTCTCCTTTTCGAACTGCTGAATAATTGGGTCCACAAGACTCTTACTTCGTCCGGAATAAAGCGTTATTGTTTCGGCATGCAACGTCCCGATGAGGACGAATGAAAGCAAGGCGAATAAAAAGTAATTGAACAAAATGGGTCGTTTTTTAAACATAGTTATCTCCTCTATTTTTAAATCTAAACATTTATACATTTTCTTTAAGTTTCCGACGTTTGTAGTTGCGCTTCTTTGATAATTTTTAGGACTGGCGGATATTTGCAAGAGTGCATATATAATCGAACTTTTTACTTGGACACATATAGCGATAATAAGTTCAGAACTGTTGCTTTCTCCAACTAACGTTTCGGCACGACTCGCCAGCGCGTATTCATTCCCGCTGTAATGTGGTCGGCAACGTGGCAATGATACAGCCAGTTGCCCGGCATTCTCGCTACCATATCTACGGTGACCATACTGCCCGGCAACAGGTCAACAACGTCTGTGCGTTTACCACCATTGAGGACGGTCTGCCCGTGCCAGTGTGCCGTGTGCATGTCTACTTCCGTTCCCAAACCGATGAGATGCCAACGCACTCTATCGCCCTGATTCACCTCCAAACCTTTCAAATTTCCGAAGATAAATCCGTTAATTGCATGTTTGAGATTTCCTTCTTCTGCTTCTTCTTCGGATTCATAAGCTTCGTGTTGCTCGCTTTCAGCTATTTCACGCTCGTTTTCATTGAAAATAAGAAATAGCGTGGTAAACGATTTGTCAACATCTTTTGGACGTGCATCAGTTTCTGACCTTTCCATCCCTTTTTTCGTAACAATGATCGTGCCGATGAGTCCATCATATACCTCTGTAACGGCATCAACATGTGAATGATAAAGCCATACGATGGACGATGGGTCGTTTGGACCGGGTGCAGCGTCCTCCCCAACTTCCCAATGATAAGTGAACTTACTACCAGGTGGAACTGAACCGCCAGGTCCTTTCATATCCGCACCTTCGTTTGCTTCATCGTATTGTAAGCCATGCACATGTATGCTGAGCGGTTTGTCGGCACGATTAAGAAAATGTACTTTGATATTATCACCTTCTACGGCACGTAATTGCGGTCCGAGAATCCCCATCCACTCCGGTTGTTCAACCTGCGTGGTGTAAGTGTTATCCGTGTACTGAATATAACGGTACTTGTGATATGCCAACGCTTTACCCCAAACACCCAAACCCATTTGCGGACGGATAAGATTTTTGCCACTCGGTGCGTAATTCCAAACAACTTTTTCAGCAGCAATCCAATATTCACGGGTTGCTGCTTCAACATAAACAGCGCAGGTCCAGAAGAAAATTATAAACGCGCTGACGAACACTGCCAATTTGCTTTTCATGATATTGAGACTCATTTTCATAATTTATTAGGTTGATTAGCATCAAACAATTTGAATTTGATTTATAATATATTACCTGCTAAAAAAGATTTTGTCAAATCTTTTTTGTGGGTGTGTCCAGTTTTTTTCTGTCTGAATCGCGGATTACGCGGAGGACACGGAGAACACGGAAAGGGACGTTGGCGATGCCCAGTCATTTTCAGATTCTTGTGGCGTAATCTTTTAGATTGCGTTTTGTGGATAGCACAAACTTCCAGTTTGTGCTATCCACAAAACGCAATCTGGATGAAGATTAAATAAATATTTCGGTCCGGGGGCGAGGTTAGGAAGAAATCAAGAAATCAACGGTATGAATGACGTTTTAGTCATTCCCCGGGTATGAATGCCATTTAGGCATTCATACCGTTGATTTCTTCCTAACCTCGCTAAATTACCCAATTTATTTTTTAATCTTCATGAAGATTGCGGTACAAAAGACAAAATCCGCGTCCTCCGCGCTTTCCGCGATTCAGACAAAGAAAAGGCAGGCACCCAAAACGGGTCCCTGCCTGTGAAAAAGTTTCCGAAGGGAACGCTACTCTCGGTGCCACCCGATCCGGCCGTAGGCATCGCGACACCGCGCGTTGCAGTTTGCGTAGGATTCACCACACGTCCCCCAAATAACTGTATTCAGTCCAGTCATCGGATCCTTTACTTGCCGAAGTGCCTTGTACCGCCTGCAGATGCGGGTCTTGTGCCACTTCACATGGTTATTCGGGTCCGTATTCTTACACGACCAGTATTTGTGGCCGTTTATACAAGTGCGGCGATGTTCGTTGGGGTCGGCTACCGCCTGTGTGCAACTTGCTCGTCCACACTGGAACGTCGGGAACACGCACGTA
>PYJA01000031.1 GCA_003635185.1 Candidatus Poribacteria bacterium
TCTCAGTCTTATTAGAAAATAGGCATCTTAGTGGATGTCAATCTGTATACTGATTAACGCTCTTCCGTCAAATCCCCATGCTTTAGCTTGCGGGATGTCCCTGGCTAATCGGTTTATTTATCAAAAAACTTGACAATCTTATGAAGACATATAAATACGAGTTATCTCATCAATCTAACACGATACAACTTGGTAATCTGCTTGATGATCTGCATCAAGTGCATGTTCATGTTCTCAGGCTACAAAGAAGATATTATCGTCTATATGGTAAATACATATCTGCGTCCACCATGAATGCACATATTGCGAAGTTGAAAAAACGGACAAAGCCACATTGGAAACACCTACCGAGCCAAGTTGTTCAAGATGTTGTGCTGCGTATAGATAAAGGCTACCAAAAGTTTTTTCAAAACATCAAAGATAGGAAGTCAAGCAAAACGACAAAAAAAGTGGGGAGACCCCATATCAAACCGCGCCATAAGTTCAACTCTGTGACTTGGACACAAGCGGGATATAAGATTGAAGGTAATCGTATTTATATCAGTTGTCTGAAAAAGTGGTTCACTTTTTGGAAACATCGTGAGTGGACAGGCACTATCAAAACCGTGACGATCAAACGCGATCATGTGGGTGATTATTCTATCTCATTTGCCTGTGCGGATGCGGAACCGATAGTCCCACTTCCCTTGACAGGTAACGTAGCAGGGATAGACTTCGGTCTCAAGACATTTCTCACACTTTCTGACGGCACTAAGATAGCATCACCGCAGTTCTTCAAACAAGGTCTCAACGCACTCCGATCTGCTCATAAGGCACTTTCAAGGAAGCAGTTTCTATCTGGCGGGTGGTTCCGTGCGAAACGACACCTTGCCCGCAGCTATAAAGATATTGCCAATCGTAGACGCGACTGGTTTTGGAAAACTGCCAAATCACTCTGTGAAAAATATGATACCCTTGTTGTGGAAACGCTCAATTTGGATGCGATGAAACGTTTGTGGGGCCGCAAAGTCTCTGATCTTGCTTTCGGTGAGTTTGTGTTGATACTCAAGTGGCAATGCCACAAATATGGCAAATCGCTCGTTCAAATTGACACGTGGACACCCACTACAAAAGTTTGTCATATTTGTAGTCATCAGCACACGACATTAACATTAGCAGATAGAACTTGGACTTGTGATTGCTGCCACACACACCATGATAGAGATATAAATGCAGCTAACGTTATTCTGAAAGCGGGGATGCCCGCTTAGGTGGAGCGATAATAAGACGGTTGTTTTCTCTGAAAACAGCGCAATCGCGAAGAAACCGAAGCCCCTACCTTTAGGTAGTGGGTGGCATCACGTGTGCGGAATCCATTTTCAAAACTTACGAATGCAAAAATCAAGACTTCTCCTCCTGTTCTTAACCCTATTTTTTGTGATGCTTGGGTTTGGCATCATCATTCCAAACCTCGCTTATTACGCAGAAGATATCGGGGCAACTCCCACCGAAATTGCTATATTACTTTCTACATATTCTGGGATGCAACTGTTGTTCGCGCCGCTTTGGGGTCGGTTATCAGACAAGCACGGCAGGAAACCCGCAATTCTGCTTGGATTGCTTGGAAATGCCGTTGCTTTAGCCGCTTTTGGATTAGCAAAGGAGTATATATGGCTTTTCACAGCTCGGAGTGCAGCCGGCATCGCTTCAGCGGCAGTGTTGCCAAGTGTAATGGCTTATGTTGCCGATGTTACCACATCAGAGGAACGCGGTAAAGGCATGGGACTGATGGGTGCAGCAATGGGACTCGGTTTCATTCTTGGACCAGCAATCGGCGGTGTGATGGGACGGCATGATGTGCCTTTTTTTGTAGCAGGTGGGTTGTCGTTGTTAACTTTTCTGTTTGCGCTCATTCTTCTTCCTGAATCGCTTCAGAAAGATGTTGTCGTAGAGCAACATGATTGGATATCACCACGCGATCTATTCCGGAGGTCAACATTGCAATCTCCGCTCACTCCTCTATTCCTTGTTGCCTTTTTCACTACCTTCAGCTTCGCTGGATTGGAGGCGACTTTTCCACTGTTCATTGAAGCAGGTTGGGAGTATAAGCAAAGAGAGATGGGATGGATGTTTATGGTCATGGGTGCGGTTGTCGTACCGCTACAGGGGGGATTGCTCGGAAAATTAATTAACAGGTTAGGAGAGCGGCGGATAATTATAACAGGTTTATTACTGAATGCTCTCGGCATGGTGCTTTTGCTCTACGCGTTCAACTTCGCAACGTTAACGATTTATCTCACGATTACTGGGATCGGTAATCAACTGATACGTCCAACGAATACATCATGGATTTCTAAACAAACCCAAATTGGACAAGGCGCGGCTATCGGAATTATGGACGCTTTTTTGAGTTTAGGACGTATCTTGGGGCCGCTTCTTGGTGGTTGGCTCTATGAAAAATCAGCACATCCAGAATTTGTAAAAACAGGTTTTAGCGGAGTCTTTGGAAACTGGTTATATGGAAATAATGCTTATTCTTATGTTGTTTTGGCGGGAATTTTGATAATTGCCACCTTTTGTTTATATGTTCCCTTGCGTCGGGTTGAACGTAAGGTGACCGACAAGAAATTTCGAGAATAATAATGAACAATGCTTGAATGGTAGTATCCTTATTTAGGAACGTCCCAAAGAAAAATTACACCATCTTCGCTGCCGCTTGCAAGAGTTTTGCCGTCCGGTGAAAACGTTAGTGCTTTAATCCAATTGTCATGCCCTTTAAATTCTGCTAACTCACGACCAGTAGCAACGTCCCATGTAAGAATTATGCCATCATGACTACCACTCACAATGATTTTGCTATCCATAGAAAATGCTAACGCATAGCAAATACCGATATCACCTTTTAAGGTTGCCGATTCTTTACCGGTTGTTATATCCCATAACTTGATGCCTTTGTTGTATGTACTTGCGAGGATTTTACCATCAGCAGAAAAAGCCAAGGATGTAGTCAAATTTGAAGAAAAACTTGCGGCCTGGTCTCCGGTACTTGTGTCCCATAGTCGGATTGTTCCGTCACGACTTCCGCTTGCGAGGATTTTGCCATCAGCAGTGAACGCCAGTGCTTTAATTTCTTTCTTATGCCCTTTAAAAACAAGTCGTAATTTTTGAGAGGAAACTTCCCATAAAAACACGGAAAATCGATAGTCTCCAGTAGCGCGATCTGAATTTTGGGCAGCGGCGATCATAGAACCGTCTTGAGAAAATACTGCTATACCGTGGATCTGATACTTGACGTTCTTTTTTATCCCGTTTGCCATTTTCACAGACATTAAACGAAAATATCCATCCATTCCTCCAGAAGATGACGAGATATTTCGCTGTCCCGGCAGCACTGGTGCTTCCCCTTTATGTGATTCAATGGGGAAAACAGATATATTTTGTCCAGTGCGCGCATCCCATATACCCAATTCACCCAATACACTTTCTTTCCTGAATTCATCGCGTTTTTGCTTCCTGAATGTAAAGTTTCCTGCACTGGTCACTGTGTTGCCATCAGGGGAAAATACCAGAGAAGTAAGTTTGTCGGTCGATGTTGTCGGGTCAGAAATCCGAGTTAAAGTATTCGTATTCCACAAATGTATCGTTTTAGAATACCCCCCTGCCAAGATATCGCCACCCCGTGAAAATGCTAAAGCGTTAAGTGCTTGTATATGCCCTGTTGTTAAAATAGATAACTCCTCACCAGTGTTTGCATCCCAAAACATGATCGTACCGTCTGCATTCCCACCGACAAATCGCTTGGCATCCGGTGAAAACACTAAGGCACTAATTCCATCCATTCGCCCACCGAGTGTCGCACGAAGAGTTCCGCTATCCACATCCCATAACTCAATTCCATCAACCGCAGTTTGGTAAATAAAGGTTTTACCATCTTTAGAGAATCCGAATTTTCCACCGAGCGATCCTTTTTCACTTAAGGTTTTTAGCTGGCGACCTGTGGCAACATCCCACAAACTGAGCGGCGCGTTAAAAATATCTACAGCGAGGATAGAACCATCCGGTGAAATTGATAACTGATTGACATGATCTTTATGTCCCTTGAAAGTTCTCAAATGCTTACCTGTAGTGGCATCCTTCAACCGAATAATACCGTTCTTATAGCCAAGCGCGAGAATACCATTATCGTTAAAATTGTCAAGATGTATATAGGACGATGTAGCCTCTCGTCCAATGAGAGAAAGAAACACTCTGCTTATAACATTTGAAGGCGTTACGCGGAAGATCCGTTTTTGGCGGCCGGTCGCTATATCCCACATACGAGCTGACCCGTAATTGCTTGCACTCAATAGAGTCTTACCTTCCTCGAAAATTCCGACTCCAACCCATCCTTTGTGTCCTTTGAATGATTTCAATATTTTCCCTGTGTCAACATCCCACAATAATATTTCGCGATATCCGCCACTTGCAAGGGTTTTGCTGTCTGAAGAGAATGATACGGAACCCACTCCTCCTTCATGCCCTGCAAGCAGTGTAAGTTCAGCGCCAGTGTGAGCATCATAAATCCAAATACCGGTAGAACTTGCTACTGCAATACGAGTTCCATCTGGTGAAAAACTAATACTTTTTATCCAGCCTTTGCCGAATCGGGCTTTTGCACCTTCCGGTAAATTCCATTGGGTATAGTCTTGTGCAATTCCACTACTGAGGAACAAGTAATGGATTAACATCAGAATAATGATGGTAAGTATGTGCTTCGTTTTCATGGATTTGCTCTTTTCAGCAATGGAGGCAACCGATGCGTCACGCGCCGTGTGTTGTATTCAAGTTGATATCGCTGATGTGCTTCGTCATCCGGATAATGTTCGGTTTTCGGATATGGATAAGCAGACATACCGTGAAACGGTAGCGGTTCAACCGTTTGCGATGTGAGCGTGTTGATGTCACCGTCTTTGTCCCACCCATCGCTATAGAGGATAAAGTCCCGAGTCCAACCCGATTTTAGCGGTGGTAATCGCGCTGCATCAAATTCAACTGTGATTTCATCTCCTGCATTGAGGATAACATACATATCATCAACTGCTTGCAATAAAGGGTTGACATCACCATAGCGGGTGTAAAATCCTGCAAGATCGCGCCACTGCCCGACTTTTGTCACCTTTTGATAGTCAAACAGATGCGGTGCATGTGGATTCGGACGGTACATCTCCGAAAAACCGCGATAATGTAAGTCTGCACTGTCAGGATTCAATTCTGTTATTTTCATAGGTACATTCTGCTCACCAACAGTAAAAAATACAGCGTCCCAATAAATCTGCATATCAGTTTCAATCCGCACGTGTCGGTCATTGGACAAAAATTTGCCTGTCAAATCAATAGTAATAGTCTTATTTTTTCCAGCGGGGACACCAATCATATCAATAACGTTTTTCCACTTTCCTGTTTTGTCTTTTACAGCAACCGAAGGAAAACGTGGAGCGATGGCAGGATTTTGGGACAGGGCAACGTTGATGCTGGTATCCGTTGGAAAAATCCAACCGTTGAGGTAAAGTGTCACAGGAGCATCATCAGAAACATTACCTAAATCAAGGATGATGGCATGCGGTTCCACAACGCCTTGGTAGGGGCCCGGTGCATGTTCAACCGCGTAATCATAGTCTATCTCTTTTAAGGCATCAGATACATCTTCACCTTTATGATTTACAGCAGATTTTGGGTATAGTTTCTCTGAAACACCGTATATCTTGAATTCTGCAAACGGGGGCGGCGTGTACTGTTCATTGACGAAAATATCAGTGTTAACAGGATGATCAACGGCTATCAGTTTCACCATATCAAAATAAGCAGTTTCCCATAACTCTTCTGTAATTTGGATAGAATATTTACCAGATTTGGGTTGTATTTGAGATGCGGATATTTTTATAAAATCCCGCGTCTCATCGGGAGCGACAAAGCCCGTAGCAGTGACGAGTCCGAGTGGAGCACGCCAAAGTAGATCGGTGACGAATTGATATTTTTCGCCATCATAGACATATAGGAACGGACACGAACCTTTCAGTATCTGTTTTTCCAGAATCCGTTGTTTTGCCTTCGGTTGGAGGACGTTCTGTGGCACACCGTTTGTCCACACAACTCGGACAACATCGGCAACATCAAACGCACCTAACCCGAAATGCGCCACCTGTTGAGACATATATTGCAATTGATATAGGTCACTGACTTTCACCTCTAACTTTGATCCAATTCCGTCCCTATTGACTTTGTTATTTCCTGTGGTAATACCTTCTAACCGCACCTGTATCCAGTTGTTTTGGTTGCCACCGTTGTTTTGGAGTACACGCAGCTGCCCTTTGTCATTGATAAAAAATAGGTCTAAATCACCATCGTTATCATAGTCACCTACGGCACCCGCGCCCCCTTTTTCCATCGGGACTATCCCATCAGTTTCGGTGAAGCGACCAGTACCATCGTTCCGAAATAGGAATAATCCTTTTTTGCTAATAACCCACAAATCAAGAAATCCGTCATTATCATAATCCAGGCTTTTTAATATAGTTGATGAGTCATCCGCCCTTTTCTTAGCAATTTGTTTTGATCGTGTGTCCGCAACAAAAGTGCCGTTCCCTCTGTTGCGATAAAGGTGAATACCGTTTGTAGCGGCTAAAAATAGGTCAATGTCACCATCGTTGTCATAATCGCCTGTTACAACTGATGTCCAAGTAACATCCTGGGGAATTCCAGTTTCCTTAGTAACTGCGCGGAGTTTCCCTTGTCGGAGGTTATCGTATAACGTGCATCCCATTTCGCTATGTATGGCAAATATATCAATATCGCCATCATCGTCAAAATCCGCAGCGAGAGCGTCTGTCAGAGTTTGCTGTGTGTCTATATCTCTCGCCACAAAGGTTTGGGCACCGACATCAGCGAATGTACCATTACCATTATTCCGATACATCGTAGTCCTGGATTGTCCGGAAAAGAGATCAAGATCACCATCATGGTCAAAGTCAACTGGAAGAAGGATGCCTGTTTCATCTTCTATCTGCTCATGCTGAGTTATAGCAGATGCTGTCCAATTCTTGTCCTCATCCATTTGTAGGTGTGTAATTCCTTCTTGTGTTTGCAATAGGATTTCTTGTGTTCCGTCTTTATCCAAATCTGCATAGGCAGCAGTGTGTGGTTTTAAAGAGACTTGCCGGACAATCTCTTGAAATTGTTGGACAGGCACAAACTTTCCATCTGTTCTCCTAAATAACATTCCCGTAGGCGAGGCGTAAATATCTATATTTCCATCGTTATCGTAGTCAATCAACAAAATGTCTGGACGACTTACAGGTTCACCCTTCAAGTTGATAAGTTCAACTTGTTCCGTAACGTCCACAAATTCAACGTTAATTGGTAGACTATGTTTTGATGCAATTCGCGCTTTGAATCCAGGACGGAACGTTTCTATCGGATGTCCAAGGATGTTGGTTACTAATTCCCCAATACCTTGCTGATAGCGTGGACTTGCCAGATGCACGTTCTCAAAAAAACGAATATTTCGTGAAGCTAACTTTAAATCGCCTTTCTTTATTGCGTCTATCCCTTTTGTGAGGAGTTCCAATTTTTCTGCATCGGTATCTCCTAAAAGAATCATCAAGTCTTGACAAAGTTTTTCAGCATCGCTAAGTTTTTCTTCCCTCAGCAGTGCTTGTGTCAACTTCATAAGGAGCACAACATTTACGGGAGATCGAGAATGAAGTTCTTGTAAATGTAGCGTTGCCTCTCGCTGTGCTTCTGCGTTGTTCCGCTGTCCCAGATAGTGGCGGACAAGTTTATATCGATATTCCAATTTATCTGGCGCTAACCGTACTGCCTCTTTCATTGCTTCTACTGCTTGTGAGGTTTGCCCTTTTTTTTGATAGACCTCGGATAAGATAAAATGTAATTGGCTATCCATCGGAGCAACATCAATGCCGCGCTTAACCCATTCTTCGGCAGCATCTGCCTGTTGTAACCGCAAGTGTGCAACAGCAAGATTGCCGTAACCGATTGCTTCATCGGGGAGTAGGTCAATAAGGGTGGTAAAAGCGGTAACTGCTTTAGCAGGTTGTGATTCTTCAAGATATGCTAACCCAAGATTCTGATGTCGGACCGCCTCTTGAATAGTCTTGGTACTATCAGTTTCTTGCGCAATCGCGCTTATAACAGCAAAAAGAAAAATCGTAAATATAAAGCACGCTATGCGTTTTTTTGAATAAGGTAAACGGGATAACATTGTTGATTATGCCTCTGCCGTTGGTTCTTCAAATGATGCAGCGGATTCCTGAATTGCTTGTTTTAATGCCTTTAATCGCACTTCCAGTGAATCTTCAAGTTGTTTAAGGTGTAGCAGCCATGAATCTTTGGATTGGCCCTCTTCAGTCCCGAATCCATCAGTCATTGAAAGGCGGATATATTTTAGTCGTTCTGATTGTAAAACTTTCAGTTGTGTGTCGTAGTCTGAAATGCCTGATTCCAGTAATTTTGCGAGTTCTCGTATCTGTTCCATAGTTGTCCCTCTGTTTGTAGAATTTAAGTCTATTCTCTCATATTTCGTGCCTGCAGGCAAGCGAATTAATATGGGGACAGCAGGGTTATCAGTTTTATAAATTACCTGTTAACGAGTATTACTAAACGTTAACTTCGTAGGTCGGGTAAAGCTTGCGAAACCTAACGCATCGCTTTTTATCCCCAATTTGATACGTATCTATACCCCTTTATAAAAAAAGATTTGACACACATAATAAAAATATGGTAATATGAGTACGTAAATCACAAAGGAGGTAAAACGATGTATATCGCGAGATTTACGCTGATTACTCTCGTTACCTTTGCATTCCTGATGGGGTGTGGTATGGTCGGTCAACAAGCAGAAATGGCTGGAGAAACCACAATGGTTGCGGAAGAGAAACCGATGGAAGAATTATCGGTTCCAACCCCGCAAAAAGCTACCTATCAGGAAGTGACACTTCTGGTGGAGGGCATGACATGAGGCTCGTGTCCCCCCGCAGTGCAGGATGCACTGAGTAAGGTCACGGGTGTTACAGAGGTTGTCAGTGTTAACAGATCCACTAAGAAGGCTGTCGTTAAAGTTGAAAAAGGCAAAGTTACAAACGATGCTCTGATTAAAGCTGTTGAAGCAGATCCTCGCTTCACGGCAACAGTCGTCAACTAAACGATTTGCAAGGGGCGAGGTTTTCCTCGCCCTTCATCTAATTTGTTTTACGCTAATCGTTCAATATCCAATACATATATAGAGGAATAGTAAAAGATAACCCACAGGATAAAATAAAAAAGTTCTTTATGATTGTGGTCAATCTATATACTTAGGAGAATTAATCCAAATGTTAAATAAAGCACTTATTTGTATCGTTATGCTGGCAGTTATCTTCGGATGTGCTAATCAGCAAAAAGACACAGCAGAAGAACCAGCGGAACAGACACAACAACCAGAGTCAACAGAACAGGTAGAACAACCTGAAGCAACAGAACAGGCGCAAGAAACTGAAGTTGCTGTTGAAGAAATTAGTCTGACAGTAACAGGTATGATGTGAGGCAATTGTGTCGCCGCAGTGCAGGATGCACTCAGTAAGGTTACAGGTGTTACAGAGGTCGTTAGTGTTTCTCATGCCGATAGTAAGGCTGTTGTAAAAGTGAAAAAAGACGAAGTTAAAACTGAAGATTTGGTTCAAGCAGTTGAAGCGGATCCCCGTTTCACGGCACAAGTAATTGAATAATTTGAATATGGGAGTATTTCACACTTCTATTTACCAAAAACTTCTTTTTTAATCCTATTTCAATATTGTTGAACGCCATTCTGTCAAATCCCCATGCTTTCGCTTGTGGGATGTAGACGGTTAATCAGTTTATGTGTCAAAAAAACTTGACTTTGCATCTATCTTCAACTTGCTGGATAGGAATGCTGCCTCTATCTCTCTGATAGAGGCCTATCCTTACCAGTAGCATAGTATGTGGTGAGTTGCAAGTGAGACCTTGTCCAACATCATTATTATCGGTGGCGTTCATGTCCAACGATTGTGAAGTAATAATCCAACGTCTTGTCCCGCTACCACAAACTTTATTATTTAGGCCCCAGTGCGCACGGAGTAATACCTGATAAAACCGAAAGAACGTATCATTGCAGCCAATGTGATGTCTCTATAGATAAGGATGTCAATGCTGTAATCAATCTAAAAAACCTCGCTGTCGGATAGACAGAGAGGCTAAACGCCTATGGAGTTCATGTCAGACTTCTATGAGAAGCAATGAACGCTGAAGCAGGAATCACATAGGAGGGGTGTGTGCTAAAAGAAGCACACGGCTTCACCCGTCGTGAGTATCACAATGCATGAAAAAGCACAAGTCATGAACGCGGAAGAGATTCGCCGCGCCTTAGTCAGAATCGCCCACGAAATTTTGGAGCGAAATCATCAGCACATTAAAAACCTCGTCCTTGTCGGCATCAAAAGCCGAGGCGATACCCTTGCCTACCGAATTGCTGAAAACTTAGCGCAAATAGAAAATATCAGTGTTCCAGTCGGGGCAATTGATGTTACGCTCTATCGGGATGACATCAATCTTCACGAAACACAGATTCAGGTTAGCAGCACTGAAATACCTTTTGAGGTCACGGGGAAATGGGTCATCTTGGTTGATGAGGTGCTTTATACAGGGCGGACCACGCGCGCAGCGATGGATGCGGTCATAGACTTTGGGCGTCCTGCGGCAATCCAATTGGCAGCATTAATTGACAGAGGACATCGTGAACTGCCAATTTCTGCAGATTATATCGGAAAAAACGTACCCACTTCCCGTAAAGAATTCGTTAGAGTACAATTAGTAGAAGAACACGGTATCGATTCTGCAATGATTTGTGAGCCGGATTTAGAATGACAGGTAGGAGGCAAAACCACAAAAAGATGGAGAGTGTACTTATCCGCAATGGACATATCATTGACCCTGCGAATAGTGTTGATGAGGTGGGTGACGTTCTTATCGTTGATGGCAAAATCGCTAAGGTTGGCAAAAATTTGACTGAGGATGCCAACAACATTGTTGACGCAACTAACTTGACCGTTACGCCCGGTTTAATTGATATGCACGTTCATCTACGTGAACCCGGATTTGAGCATAAGGAAACGATTGCCACGGGGACAGCCGCAGCCGCAGCCGGTGGATTTACATCTGTTGTTTGCATGGCAAATACATCGCCGGTAACTGATTCTCCTGATAAGATCAAACACATTTATGACATCGCAAATCAAAATTCGGAGCAACAAATATCTCCTACAGCGAATGTGTTTCCTGTGGGTAGTATAACAAAAAACCTTGCTGGTGAAGAACTGACTGATGTCCGAGGCATGCTATCAGCGGGAGCAGTCGGTGTTAGTGACGACGGTGTGACCGTCATGAATTCTGCACTGATGCGTGAAGCATTAACGTTAAGCGCTGAACTCGATTTTCCTGTGATGGTTCACTGTGAAGAGCATAATCTGAATGCTGGTGCCGTGATGAATCTTGGTGAGACATCAAGAAAACTAAATCTCGTAGGTAGCCCGAATGCTGCGGAGGACATTATCGTAGCACGCGACATCATGCTCGCGGAATTGACAGGCGGACATGTTCATATTCTACACGTTAGCACAGCAGGTGCTGTTGAATTAGTGCGATGGGGAAAAGAACGAGGCGTTAACGTCACTGCAGAAGCGTGCCCCCATCATTGGATTCTGACTGATGCAGAAGTGGAAAAACAGGGAACGAATGCGAAAATGCATCCCCCGCTGCGGACACAAAACGATATTGACGCTGTTCTTGAAGGTTTACGGGATGGTACAATAGACGCAATCGCTACTGATCATGCCCCACATACACCAGATGAAAAAGCACTCGGCATGAACAATGCGCCTAACGGAATTATTGGACTTGAGACATGCGTGCCGCTTGTCCTGACTTATGTAGTTGATGCTGGATATCTTACATTGAAAGAAGCAGTTGCAAAGATGACATGTATTCCAGCAGACATCATAGGCATTGATCGCGGGACGCTTTCTATCGGTGCAGTTGCAGATGTTACATTGATAGATACACAGAAGATCGCAAAGGTTGATGTAGAAAAATCTTGTTCAAAAAGCCGAAATACACCATTTGCTGGTTGGCAGCTGAAGGGATGGCCGGTAATGACAATCCGAGAGGGAAATTAGGGTTAAAAACCCTTCTACTAAGAGGAAAATATGAAAGCAATTCTCACATTGGCGGATGGAACCGTTTTTGAAGGACAACAGTTTGGGGCGACAGGTGAAACTGTCGGTGAGGTTGTCTTTAATACAAGTATGACGGGGTATCAGGAAGTCCTAACAGATCCGTCCTATAATGGACAGATCGTTACAATGACGTACCCGTTAATTGGCAATTACGGTTGTAACGAAGTGGATATTGAATCTATCGGTCCACAGGTAGAGGGATTCGTGGTGCGTGAATACAGCGCATATCATAGCAATTGGCGTTCAAAGTGGAGTTTAGACACCTACTTAGCTGAAAACGGCATTATCGGAATTCAGAACATTGATACGCGTGCGCTAACCCGTCGTCTCCGTGTTCACGGTGTCATGAACGGATGTCTTGCGACAGAAGATGTTGATGGAAATCTTGACGCAGCAAACCTCGTGGCAAAAGCACAAGCATGGCACGGTTTAGTAGGTTGGGATTTGGTACAACGCGTTACCTGTCCAAACCCTTACGCGTGGAATCAACATCCGTCAAGTTCTGTAGGACTACAATCAGATAATTTAACGCCATCAGAAAATGGGAAATACCGCGTGGTTGCGATGGATTTCGGTATCAAATATAACATCTTACGACAACTAACAGAGCATGGATGTGAGGTCCAGGTTGTCCCTGCGAAAACAACAGCAGCAGAAATTCTCGCAGCAAACCCTGATGGGGTTTTCCTTTCAAACGGCCCTGGAGACCCAATGCCGCTTGACTATGCAATTAAAACCATACAAGAATTGTTAGGGGAAAAGCCTGTATTTGGCATCTGTTTGGGACACCAACTTTTAGGGCTTGCGCTTGGCGGGAAAACCTATAAACTGAAGTTTGGGCATCGCGGGGCAAACCAACCTGTAAAACACCTGGAAACCGATCAGGTTGAAATTACTTCTCAAAACCATGGGTTTTGCGTTGATATTGATTCGCTGCCGAACACCGTTGATATTACCCATATCAACTTGAATGACAACACACTTGAAGGGATACAGCATCGGGAGTATCCCGCTTTTTCTGTACAGTATCATCCTGAAGCATCACCCGGACCGCACGATGCAAGTTACCTGTTTTCACGATTTACGCAAATGATGGCAGACATTTAGAAAAACATTTTCAGGACTTACGCATTTTCTCTTAAAGTCCCCCTTGATAAGGGGGATTTAGGGGGTTAAAAAGACGAAAAACAGTGAAATATTGGACTATTTAACCCCCCTGCCCCCCTTATCAAGGGGGAATGCGTAAGTCCTAATTTTAACTCTCTTTCTGAAAACCGAGAACTGACAACTGATAACTAATAGAAAATGCCCAAACGAACAGATATACAAAAAATCTTAATTATAGGATCCGGCGCGATTATTATTGGACAAGCATGTGAATTTGATTACTCTGGAACACAAGCATGCAAAGCACTCAAAGAAGAGGGTTACCAGATTGTTCTGGTCAATAGTAATCCTGCCACAATTATGACTGACCCAGATTTTGCTGACCGCACCTACGTTGAACCGATTACTGCGGACACGGTTGAGCTTGTCATAGAGAAAGAACGACCACACGCGTTGCTACCAACATTAGGTGGACAGACCGCCTTGAACGTTTCAGTTGCACTTGCAGAATCGGGTGTATTAGATAAATACGATGTCGAACTGATTGGCGCAAAACTACCAGCAATTCAGAAAGCAGAAGACCGCGCGTTGTTCAAACAAGCGATGGAAAAAATCGGTTTAGCTGTTCCTAATAGCGGTATAGCACACTCTGTGCAGGAAGCAATTGCGCTTGTTGATGAGATCGGTTTCCCCGCAATTATTCGTCCCGCTTTTACGCTTGGTGGTACAGGGGGTGGTATCGCCTATAACATCGAAGAGTACCAGAAAATGGTCACCACAGGTCTCACTTTAAGCCCAATCAACGAATTGCTCATTGAAGAATCCATCATCGGTTGGAAAGAATTTGAATTAGAAGTGATGCGGGATGGAGCGGATAACGTTGTTATCATTTGCTCCATTGAAAACGTCGATCCGATGGGTGTTCATACTGGGGATAGTATCACCGTTGCGCCGATCCAAACATTAACCGATAAAGAATATCAGGAGATGCGGGATTCAGCGATTAAAATCATCAGAGAAATCGGTGTTGATACCGGCGGTTCCAATATCCAATTCGCTGTTGATCCGAAGACGGGAAAACAGGTTGTCATTGAAATGAATCCCCGTGTTTCTCGCAGTTCTGCACTTGCTTCAAAAGCAACAGGTTTCCCAATTGCCAAAATAGCAGCGAAGTTGGCTGTTGGCTATAACCTGGACGAAATTCCAAACGACATTACTGCAGAAACACCTGCATGCTTTGAACCAACTATTGACTATGTTGTTGTTAAAATTCCGAGATGGGCATTTGAAAAGTTCCAGGGGACCGATGAAACATTGACAACTCAGATGAAGTCAGTGGGCGAAGCGATGTCAATCGGTGGGACCTTTAAGGAGGCACTTCAGAAAGGTTTGCGGTCTTTAGAAACAGGATGGTACGGATTTGATAATCACCCACTTGAAGAGCTGCCGCTCTCAGAATTATCAAGTAAGTTGACAATACCCAACGTTGAACGTATTTTTTACATCAAATCTGCCCTCAAACGCGGGATGAGCATAGATGACATCTATTCCTATACACATATTGATCCGTTCTTCCTCTATAATCTTCAAGAAATTGTTCACTTTGAAAGACATCTTTCATCACCACAGACACGACCCTTTATAGAAAACGGTAAGCCAGATGCAGAAGCTGTCCCTCTCTTACGACAGGCGAAACAGTTTGGATTTTCAGACCGACAACTCGCTGAAATCTATGATGTGTCCGAAGCCGAAGTGCGAGAAACCCGTAAAACGCTTGGTATTGAAGCAACTTTCAAAACCGTTGATACTTGCGCAGCAGAATTTGAGGCAGAAACACCTTATTACTATTCTACTTGCTCAAGTGAAGACGAAGTACGTCCTACAGATAAAGAGAAAATCATGATACTTGGTGGTGGTCCCAACCGCATCGGGCAAGGAATTGAATTTGACTATTGCTGTGTGCACGCCGCAATGGCCCTCAAAACTGACGGCTACGAAACCATCATGGTAAACAGCAATCCCGAAACAGTAAGCACAGATTACGACACCTCTGACCGTCTTTACTTTGAACCTTTGACATGTGAAGATGTCTTGAATATATACGACAAAGAAAAGCCTATCGGGGTTATTGTTCAATTCGGCGGGCAAACGCCTCTCAATCTTGCAATGGCACTGAAAGATGCAGGCGTACCAATAATTGGCACAAGTCCTGAAGACATCGCTCGTTCTGAAAACCGCCAACTTTTCAAAGAGGTGTTAGACGAAATCGGATTGATGCAACCGCCAAATGGGACAGCAACCTCAAGTGAGGAGGCAGCACCTATTGCTGCATCGCTCGGGTACCCTGTGATTGTTCGCCCCTCATTTGTACTTGGTGGGCGTGCTATGCAGATTGTTTACGATGAAAAACTCCTACAAGAATATATGGACTCCGCAGTGCAAGCCTCACCTGAACACCCTGTACTGATTGACAAATATCTTGAAGACGCAATCGAAGTCGATGTAGATGCAATTTCTGATGGACACTTAACGGTTATCGGTGGTATCATGGAACATATTGAAGAGGCGGGGGTTCATTCTGGCGATAGTGATTGTGTGCTTCCTCCCTATACATTGGTTGATGAACAAATTGATCAACTCAAGGAGTACACTTATGCGCTCGCAAAAGCACTCAACGTACGTGGATTGATGAACGTGCAGTATGCGATTAAGAATGATGAAATTTTTGTGCTTGAGGTAAATCCGCGTGCTTCTCGAACGATTCCGTTTGTAAGTAAAGCGATCGGTGTGCCTCTGGCAAAATTGGCGGCGCGGGTGATGGCAGGAAAAACACTTCATGAACTTGGATTTACAAGCGAAATTGAACCGCCTTATTTTAGTGTAAAAGCACCTGTTTTCCCCTTTAACCGATTTCCCGGAGCAAACTCACGATTGGGGCCTGAAATGAAATCGACGGGAGAAGTCATGGGCATTGATAGCGATGTTTCCCGCGCATTCGCAAAGGCACAAAAAGCATGTGGATATACGTTACCTCTGAAAGGAAATGCTTTTATCAGTGTGAGGAACAAGGACAAACGATCTGTTATTTTTATTGCCAAAAAACTTACGGATATGGGTTTTGAACTCATCGCTACACACGGCACAGCGAAAGTGCTTCTCCGAAACGGAATGGACGTTCAACTTGTCTATAGCATCGGCAAAGGTAGACCGACAATTCATGACTATATCAAAAACCACGCGGTTGATCTGATTATCAATACACCAACAGGCGATTTGCACCGGACTAATGAACTCCTTATTCGTCAGATGGCAATAGAGAACGATATTCCGATCTTTTCAACTATTCCCGGTGCTGCGGCTGCTGTTAACGCTATTGACGCACTACAAAGTGGAGAAATTTCAGTCACACCACTTCAAGATTATCATAAGTAAGGTAAAACATGGCAAACGATACTGTACAAAGAAACACACGATGGGTTCAAGCCCTTGATAGACTGCTACAGGTACTTAACCTTGACGAAGATCATCCCATCCGGATTTTGACAATTGAAGATGGTAGGGAAGTAGTTGTCGTACAACCGAACGCTTTCACGGTTTCCCGTATCTATGCTACGGGCCGTCCTGATGGTGCGCGTCCTCATGGAATGGATTCATACTACGAATACTACTTTGGAAAATTAGTAAAATACGAAGAAGAGAACGGAACCCGAGAGGGGTTTGAATTGACAGAAGAGGAGTGGCAAACTTTGTTTGAGGAATCTTTTTACCGTTATACTCGATATCTTCTCTTTGCAGGTATTAAACGGTGGGACGATGTGCGCCGAGATACGGACACCAATCTGGCTGTAACCAATTTGGCACGTGAATATGCACCATCCGAAATCGCTTGGCAAAGTTATCAGTATAAAGGATATATGATTATGATGAACAGTATTGCCAAAGCGGAATTGAGCTTGCAAGAAGATGATCCTAACACTGCCTTGCAGCAAATTGACGTTGGCATTCAACAGATTGGTGAATTTTGTGGTGAATGTTTACGTGAGGAGCACGGCGAAGCAGAAAATATTACGCGCGAACGTTACTTGAGTAACCTCATCGAATTTCGATCTGATTTAGAGGCACTCGGAACAGAAGACAGCGACGACGATGAAACGGATGAAGAACAGGAAGACACAGACCTTTTGACCGAATTAGAACAGTTGTTGAATGAGGTAGACACCCCAGATACAGAAAGAGAGTAGCTGGGACAACATATTATTCATTTCCATGAAACGATAAAAATACGTGTCCCGCTCACCTCTACTTATAATTCTACAAACGACACCTACAGTGTCAAAATTTCTGATCTGGCTAACAGAGATTACACCTCCCATTCCTCATTAATTTTTTCTCTGGATGCCTGCATTAGCACACCCCCTAAAAATAAGAAGGCAATCCCTCGGATCAAAATGTGCCAATAGAAGTCCACGTATGGAGCAAACGTTATCGCAAAAACAATAGCGGAGAATATCAGTAGATATGCGGAAGCAGGATTTCCCCACGCGCGTAGAGATACCCCATAACAGAAGGCTGCTACAGAAAATGAGAATGCACTAATGAGTGTGAGTGCCATTCCCCATTCCTGCCATACCGTATTGAATGTATTTCCAAAATCTTCTGTTGCTGTTGTCTGTATTAATTGATTGATAGTCTTCAGCGGTGCAGTTTGGGAACAGTGTGCTATTAGTTCCAGCACTATCCAAAGTACTGCGAAACCTATCCCTAAAAGTGCACCTGTTTTTGCATCTTTTAGGAGTAGAACAGTCGTAGTAATCACTGTTGGTACTACCAGGATAAGCATGGCTACACTAATACCATGCATCACATCAGGAAGTTGATCTACTCTGAAAATAAACCAAATACCTGTGAAGGCCATAAGAAGTCCGCTGAGAACGGCTGTGGAACCACCGAGAAAATACAAACTTTTTGAATCGTCATTCATTTACATTGTCCCTTTGTATTTAATAATGATAGAAATTTCCAGTATGTCAAAACACATAACAATTTCCGGACTTACGCAGCAAATTTGAACGGACTCGCTAAAGAACGCACAATGAATTATGATTAAACACACTGTAACGCTTAAAAAGCGAGCAAATTGCGTAAGTCCTGAATTTTTACAAATGAATAGTCTCTAAATTTCACCACATAAAAATTTTTGATTTTATAGAGATATGATTTCTCACAACAAAAATGCGTAAAATATGGAAACTATGTCAATAAGTATACTCAAGTATAATTTCTAAGTCAACTAAAACTCTCAAAAAGCAGGGGTGTTTATGGCAGATTTTGGAATTATATGGACACTCTACGCTGTTGAGGTTAGGAAACCTCGCCTACCGGGTGTGAAATGTGAGGTGAGGAAACCTTGTCTACCGGGGACGAAAGTGCCTATTTATTTTAAATTCATCATAAATACTCTCACAATAACAACATTCTTGTTGACGAAGAGTAGACGCATTAGGTATAATCTATAGAAGACAGTACTCAAAGATAGTGTATTGATTATACTGTAATTCTCAAAGAGAGACAGAATGGCAAATGAACATTCAAAAAAACGTCTTGATTGTAGATGCTGACACTCGACAACGTGAAGTGATTTGTCAAGCACTTGATGGCGAAGGGCTCAATATTATTGTCACAAGTAATATGTATCAGGCTTTTCATCGGATTGAACATCTGACAATGGACATTCTGATTGCACCTCTGAAAGCAGAACGGATTGATGGATTGGCGCTTTTGGAAGCGGCTACGCGTCATCATCCGGATGTCGGTATTATTTTTCTTACTGCCCCCAACGTTTTAGAAACCGATATCGGTATCAAAGCTATGTTGGCACATGAAGGCACTTATTTTCTGTACAAACCGCTGAATCCTGTTCATCTGAAGGCGCTCTTACAGAAAACACTCCAGAATCAACGACTTACCTTTGAAAATAAACAACTCCGCTCACAAATTGATGAAAAGGAGGGACTCTGCAGACTTACGGGGAAATCGCCCCAACTCATACGGATTCGTGAAATGATCACCCAAATTGCACCGACAAAGGCGACAGTAATGATATATGGTGCCCGCGGGACTGGTAAAGAACTGGTTGCTCGTGCAATACATCATCGGAGTTTACGACAGGGTAATTTGATCGCCTTTAACTGTGCTACGCTTAATGAGAATTTGGCAGAGTCTGAACTCTTTGGACATGAGCGCGGTGCTTTCAGTGGTGCATATAACCAGCGTAAAGGTAGATTTGAACTCGCTCACGGCGGCACACTTTTCCTTGACGAAGTTTCTCAACTTAGTCTTTCCAATCAAGCCCGTCTCCTACGCGTGCTTGAAGAACGTGAATTCGAACGCGTAGGGGGAGATAAAACAATTCAGGTTAACGTGCGGATTATTTGTGCTACGAACCACGATTTAGAAGCTGCCTGTAGCAAAGGTAAATTCTTACACGATCTTTATGACCGACTCAACGTCGTTTCCATTAACTTACCAACACTTCAAGAACGGGTTGAAGACATCCCACTGCTTGCCAAAGATTTTCTTGAAGAATTTAGTAGAGAAAACGGAAAAACTTTGAGAACCCTTACGCCAGAAACCGTTAGAGCGTTGATGAAATACCATTGGCCCGGCAATGTACGCGAGTTGAAAAACTGCATTGAGGGGCTTGTCGTGATGTCAACTCAACAGACTTTACAACTGACGGACCTACCTGAACGTATCCTCAAAACTGTAGCAGAAACGAATTTTATCATACCTTCAGCCCCAACCCTCCACAAAACAGATTCTTCTGATAATGGCAGTTCCCACCTTAATGTTGAAGTCGGCATGTCTCTTGAGGAGATTAACCGAGAAGTTATTCGAGCTACCCTTGAATATGCTGATAATAACAAGGCAAAAGCTGCGAAAATTCTTGATATTAGTCGACGCACTATCCAACGGAAAGCTAAAGAATATGGACTGTGTGATGATTAGCTAAATTTCTAACTATCTTTAACCCAAGTTGCTACGGACAAGATTTTAGACATGTAATTAGCATATATTTGTAGCGTTCACTCCCAGTTTGCGCCCTTATGACACAAACTGGATGAAGATTAAGTTATTAATTCGATAATTTTTCATTATACATATTCAGAACATTTTAAGTGCTCTTCAGTCCCGTGAATCAACGGTATGAATGCCTTTTGGCATTCCCCGTATGGTATTTGGCGGGGATGATATGTTTATAGCAGTGCGGACAACCTCATCCCTTAGTCCCGTGAATCAACGCCAAATACGCGTTTGGTATTTGTCGGGGACGATATGTTTTGAAGCACATCAACAATAAATATGCCGTTCCTACGGAACTCAAGAGGGGAGAGACAACATTTTCTATAAACATTGCGTCCCTACGGGACTAAAGAAATTACCGAAATATTTATTTAATCTTCATGAAGTTTGTGCTACTTATGTAGCAACTTGAGTTATATTTAGTCCGTTTGAAGTAAGGGCGGTTCTATCGAGATTGAAGTTTTAGTTTATTTGCATAAGACCGCTTGTAGTACTCAACCTCTTTGAGGTCTGAGGCCGCGGTTTCATCAATTAGTACTACTGTTTTTGAATGCATCTGTAAGATTGATGCTGGTACCATTGATGTTATAGGTCCCTCTATTGCTTTAGCAATCGCATCTGCTTTAGAAACACCATTTGCTAAAAGCAGGCACTGCTTCGCCTCCATAATAGTACCGATGCCCATGGTAATTGCCATTTCTGGAACAGCGTTGACATCACCACCGAAATGGGCAGCATTTGCCTCAAGGGTACTCCGCGAGAGGGTTTTTATGCGAGTCCGTGACGCAAGGGATGAACTCGCCTCATTAAAGCCGATATGCCCGTCCGTACCGATGCCAAGCACCTGAATGTCAATTCCACCTGCACGCTTAATCGTTTCCTCATACACTTCACAAAATGCTTCATGATTCTCCGTAGTGTTCTGCGGAATATGTTGATTCTCTTTTGGAATGTTGACATGGTCAAAAAAGTAATTCGCCATGAATGTATGATAACTCTGTGGATGTTGATATGGGATTCCGACGTATTCATCTAAATTAAAGGTAGTAACCTCTGAAAAATCGAGTCTGTCCTCTTTGTACATACGGACAAGCGCTTTGTAAAGCCCTATCGGTGTACTTCCTGTTGCTAAACCTAAAACGAGGTTCGGTTTCTTTAGGAGCGCGTCGCGAATTATTTCAGAGGCTACCGTAGTTAGCTGATGATAATCTGGTTGAATTATAACTTCCATTTTGAAATAACGCCTTTTTAACCCCCTAATCCCCCTTATATGAAGATTAAGTTATTAATTCGGTATTTTCTGTACGTATGAGGCAGGTGTACACCTCTGCTGGCGAGGCGGGGAATCATGACGAATACCGGACGCGTATTCGCCCAACGGCATTGGTCCCGTTGATTTCTTCCTAACCTCGCCAAAGGACCCAATTTATTTTTTAATCTTCATTCAAGGGGGAATGCGTAAGTCCTGTAGGTCTTTGAATAATAAGCGAGGTTTACGACGGTGTCGAATTGTATTTTTACAAACATTGGTTTTCTCCTCATTTTTTAAGCAGCCATCAAGATTTCCACTGCTTTTTCCAAAGCCCCTTCATCCACCTTTAGTTTAGCGTTTTCTACTTCGCGTTTCACGTAAGTCAAAGTGTTTGCCAAATTCATCGGGGTTGCAATTTCCTGCACGATTTTGTGCAGACGTTTAACATCAGTTTTCTTAATGCCAGTCTGTTCTTCCACGCGCGTATGCAATGCCGTAGGAGACTCCGGTTCTTGAGGAACTTCATCAGGTTTTGATGTTGTCTTCTTTGAATCAGTATTCTGCGTTTTCACAGTGCGAGTACGTTTGCGAGGTGTCGTCTTCTGAATTTTCCCCACATCCAACGCTTTAAAACCACACTCCTTGCACAATTTCGCTGTAACTTCAGCCAATGTCATTGTTACAATCACTTCACTGATAGCCCCGCAGAGTTCACATTCCGTAAGGTTTTCAATACCGGAAAGGATGTCGGCATGTAGCACCAACATCTTTTGCTTATCGGCCTTTGTCGGTTTCTCTTTCTGACACAGCCCAATGAGTTTTTGCGCCGCTTTCTCAATTTGATCTAAATTTCCCATGTCACACCTCCAATAAATGTTATAATTAGTATAACATTTATATAAAACAGTGTCAAGGAAAGTTTAGCGTTATAAAACATTTGGCTGGATTTTTTTGACTGAATCTTCTTCTTTATACAATTTATATTCAAAACTATCAATCAGTGCTTCGTAACTTGCAGATATAATGTTTTCTGAAACGCCGACGGTCCTCCAATTTATTTCGCCATCACTTGCTTCAATAAGCACACGCACCTTTGAACCGGTGCCTGCTTTGGTATCCAAAACCCGAACTTTGTAATCTACCAACCTGACTGTCTGTAAGGCTGGATAAAACTGTTCAAGTGCTTTCCTGAGTGCAGTATCTAACGCATTGACAGGACCATCTCCATCCGCTGCCGTGTGGGTCGTAGCACCATCGGGTGTGGTGACTTTCACCGTTGCCTCTGAACGTATGCTGTGATCGGTGAATTTCTCAATAATGACACGAAAACCGAGCCGTTCAAAAAAAGATTCATACCCATTAAAGACTTTGCGTGTCAACAGTTCAAAAGATGCCTCAGCGGCTTCATACTGATACCCTTCATTCTCGAGTTCTTTCAGGCGATTGAAAAGTTCAAGTACCTGTGGCGAGTTTTTGTCATAATTCGGATACTCCTTCTCAATTTTTTTCATGATAGTACCCCGGCCCGCTTGGTCGGAAACAAGAATACGTTGTGTATTGCCAACTTTTTCGGGAACAATATGTTCATACGTTAGGCGGTTTTTACGGATGGCATCTGTGTGTAAACCGCCTTTGTGCGCAAAAGCAGAGCGCCCAACGTAAGGTTGACGCTCATCATGCGGCAGATTTGCCAACTCACTGATTAACCGAGATACGCCAGTAATTCCTTGCAGTTGCTCATCACTAATACAATCAATACCTAACTTAAGCTGAATCGTAGGAATAATAGCAGCAAGATTGGCATTGCCACACCGCTCACCGTAACCGTTAAATGTCCCTTGAACATGGTTTGCCCCAGCTTGAACAGCTAACACAGAATTTGCTGCCCCCATACCTGCGTCGTTATGTGCATGGATACCGATAGGCAAAGATAGCGCGGACATCACTGCTTTGACACCTTGCTGAATTTCTAAAGGCAACCGACCTCCATTAGTATCACAGAGAACAAGGCATTTCGCCCCCCCTGCAGCAGCCGCACGGAGCGTCTCAACTGCATATTCCAAATCGTCAGCATAACCATCAAAAAAGTGTTCTGCATCGTAAATCACTTCACGCCCATTTTCTATAAGATATTTAACAGAGCTCTCAATTAATTCTAAGTTCTCATCCGCTGTAACCCGTAACACATCCGTTGCATGGAGCCCCCAACTTTTACCAAAAATCGTAACAGTTCTTGCACCTGTATCAAGCAAAGCAGCCAGATTCGGGTCAGCATCGGGAGCATAAGTAGGATAGCGCGTACTGCCGAACGGCACAATTTTTGCCGTTTTTAACGCCATGTCTTTTGCACGTTTGAAGAACTCTATATCTTTCGGATTAGAACCAGGGTAGCCACCTTCAATGTAGCGAATACCCAATTCATCCAACACTTCTATGATGATAAGTTTATCTTCAACCGAGAATGCTACGCCTTCAGCTTGACTACCGTCCCTGAGTGTTGTATCGTAAAATTCAACCATGTTGTGTTAAACAGTAAGTTTTGGCTTGTACTTTAAAATATAGATTCGCAAATCTCGCCCGACAACGCCAAAATTCGGTGTCTCCTTTATGTAGCAATACCGTTTTTTCCCTGGAATTTTATCACATTTCAGAGAAAAAGTCAAGATTATACCATTTCTAGGGTGTGTAAAGTTTTTGTAGAAACCTTGATGTTCAGAGAAGTTGCGGGAAATAATAAAAAATGGTATCCTATCTTAATACTATTTGTAGGAGAGGATACCAATGTTCAATATTAATATAAGTATACCATCAGATAGCCCCGAAATCAAGGAGATTTTAGAAGAGATCGTTGAGGTGTGTGGAGAACTTTCGTCATCTCCTTGCGTCCCCTTAGAAGAAGCTGAGACTCGTGTGCAAGACCTCATGCTGAGAAGTGGTCACAAGTTGTTGGAAGTCCGTGTTTCACAAGCAGCTTCTCAGCAATCGGCAGAACCGGTTGCTTGTCCACAGTGTGAACAGTGGAACGGCAAACACTTGAGACAAATCAGCAGCGGATGGGACTGTGCTTTTGTGGGATGTTCCGCAGAGGTGAATTACAAAGAAGTATAATATCAGCCCCCAATTCACACAAACCTCATACCATATTTTAGAGGAATAAACCTTTATGCCAAAAGCATTATGTATCGGTGAACTTCTCATCGATTTTGTATCCACAACTCCAGACGTACCTCTCGCCGAAGCACCAGGATTTGTTAAGGCACCTGGCGGTGCGCCCGCTAATGTCGCTGTTGGTTTAGCCAAGCTCGGTGTGGATGCGGGGTTTATCGGCAAAGTCGGTGCAGACCCATTTGGCGATTTTTTGACTGAAACGCTTCAACAGAACAACGTTGACACAACGTATCTCATCGCAGGTGAGACATCTCGTACCACCTTAGCCTTTGTTGCCACACGTTCCGATGGCATGAAAGACATCACCTTCTATAGACACCCTGGTGCCGACATTCAGCTTTCACCGGATGAGGTTGATGCAGGCTACATTCAATCAGCAGAACTGTTCCACTACGGTTCTGTTAGCCTTAGCCATTCACCGACCCGTGAAGCAACCCTCAAAGCAATTCAATGCGCCAAGGATGCAGGTGCATTCATCTCTTATGACCCGAATTTACGGTTGATGCTATGGGGCAATGCTGACGATGCAAAGCATTGGATCTGGGAGGTAATGCCATATGCCGATGTCGTCAAAATTTCAGAGGAAGAATGGGAGTTCATTACAGGAGATGTAGAATTGGCAAACGGTATAAAACGTATTCTCGGACTCGGTGTTAAGTTGCTTGTTGTCACGTTAGGAGGGCGCGGATGTTATTACACAAACGGTAACGCTGATGGTTATGTTGATGGTTTTGCCGTTGAAGTAGTGGATACGCTTGGCGCAGGCGATGCATTCGTTGCTGCCATGCTTACGCAACTAATGACGCATGCTAACTTGGTATCACTTGAAAATGATCAGTTTGATAGCATCATGCGATATGCCAATGCTGCGGGAGCATTGGCAACGCAAATAGTTGGTGTAATTCCCGCACTGCCAACCCATTCGGATATTGAACAGTTTCTGTTAAGATAATCTAACAGGACTTACGCAAATTTGGGTGCCCTATTCAGAATTTTGTCCTTTCAAGGATTTTAACCCTAATTTTTTGTCCTTTTCAAGAATGGCCCCTTTATCCCCCATTCGCATGCCATACGCACATGCGATGACGAAGAGAATACGTAAGTCCTATATAACAAAACTTCACATTTTTTGTTTAACTCGGTTTGTAATTTTGATATGTCTATGCTATAATAGCGTTATTATAATCAAGGAGGCTAAAAATGGCAAAGATTAATACACTCGTTTTCGCAGGCGGCGCAATTCATAACTGGAAAGGCTGCAGCGAAGAAATTGTCAACGCACTCTCACAACGAGACGAATTTGAGATTACGACAGTTGAGGACGATCTCGACGCTCTCGTATCACCGAACTTAGATCCGTATGACCTTATCGTTTTCTATTATACGGTAGGCGAAATTTCAGATGCACAGAAGAACGGGTTGCTAAACTATGTCGCTTCAGGAAAAGGTTATGTCGGCATACATTCGGCTGCCGATTCTTTCCGTGGGTGTCCAGAATATCGTTCTATGGTCGGTGGATACTTTACGACACATCCACGCTATCGTGACTATCAGGTCAGTATTGTGGATAGTGAACACGAAATCACACAAGGGCTTGACGAGTTCGTGGTAAAGGATGAGCAGTATATTCTCGATTACGACCCACGTAATCATGTGCTTGCTTCTGCGTTGTGGAAAGGTGAAGCGATGCCGGTTGCATGGACAAAGAATTGGGGTGAAGGTAAAGTTTTTTACCTTGCACTCGGACACGATCCCGCAGCATGTCAGCATGAGATGTTCAGTACCCTTCTCCAGCGTGGCGCGCTTTGGGCAGGTACTAACGGTGGAGAGTAAATCCTGTTACTTTCACCAACTTGAAAATCGATAGGAAACCTATCAGCATTGTAGATGTATAGGCGGTTTCATATCCGTCTATACACTATGGATGCATATTTCTATCAGCCTCAATGTGCTTCCTAACACAAGATGAAGCAGAAAATCACCGATATTCAACCACATAATAAATTCCCTTCACATCGCCAACTTTTTTTAGATAAGAAACCTTTTGTCGTGATTCCCGCGAACCTTGTTGAAAATTTAGGGTTGCGGGTCGGTTTAAAAATTGAAGCGGAGACAATTGAAAAACTTATCGCAGCTGACGAAGCGATGCGCGCAAAAAATTATGCACTCAATATATTACGTGAAGATATCTACAGCAAATCCCAGATGACGCAGCAGCTTGAACGGGAAGGGTTTAGAGAACGAACAATCAAAACAATCATCGCAGAGTTGATCCAGTCAGGACATATTCGAGACCGACTATACGCAGAGAAATGGGTACAACGTCGACTAAAGTCAAATCCGCGCGGGCGAGCGGTGCTAAAACAGGAACTCATTGACAAAGGCGTTGATCCGCAAACAGCAGAACAGGTTTTAGCTGAGGTTAAGGCTGAAGACGAGAAAAAGTTAGCACTACACATTGCTCAAAAACAATCTAAAAAATATAAAAATTTATCAACACAGGTTGCGAAACGGCGGCTACACGGGTTTTTGGCACGGCGCGGTTTTGAATCAGAAACTATTTTACAGGTAATTGAGAAGGTTTTGTGATTTGATAGGTTTATTTATGGGAAAAAGTTAATGGAAAACTTCCGTTTGTGTACGTTATATCTGCTACACACGTAATAGTTGGGGCATTCCCCAGCTATTTTTATTTTCATCCGTCGACATACAATTTTTGTAGCTCGATCGGCAAAAATTGTAGCTCGAGCGGCAAAAATTGTATGTCGAGCGGCAAAAATTGTCAGTCACACAAATTCCATTTTTCCTGCAAGTCTCGTCTTAAAATAAATTACGAATTATTTTCTCCTGATGATAAATTCAATCTACACTTGTGTTTAGACACATAATTTCCAGTAGTTTTAGACGAAATATGTGTCTTATTTCGGGAATTGGCACGCAACTTGCTGTGTATTAACTATCATAAGTCGTTATAGATATTTCAAAGCATCTATAACAATTCAACTCAACAATGAGTATAAGGAGAAAATATCATGTTTAGAAAAGAACGTAGAATTCAACTCGCTCTCGCCCTGTTAGTGGGAGTATTCATCTTGGGTGGTGCCGTGTTAAACATCGCCCTCGGACTGTGTATTGATCTTAATATTGGTGGTAATGATAATCTGGTCATTCCGATTGATGTTCCGGGAATTGACGAAGACAACGTAAAACTCAGAATTATAACTAATGGTTTTACGAATGCTGCGGAAATTGAATCGATTGACAATGAGTTGTGCTTAGATTGGGTTGAAGAGTCAGCAACTTTTTCCCTTTCAGGCTCGCGTATCGTTGATGGTGAGACAATCGGGTCCGTTAGTATCTACGGCGGTGTTTACACTTTCATGGATGGGAATCAGAAAAAGTTCTACTATTATGCAAGCGCGTCCAGCAGTGTCAATGGCAACAACCCAGGTCTTGGAAAGGCATGGGTTGATGTTGTTGATAATGATATAGTCAGACATATCCCTGGTCCAAACGGTAATAATAACGATGGCTTCGCTTTTTTGGGAGGGGAAAACCCTGGTCCCAATGGATATAACCCCACCTATGTAAGTGCTTATGATAGTAGTATACGCGACTTTCCCGGTGGAGAGAGTATGGAAGCATCAGCAGAACTGGAAGCTGAAGGTGTCCTTGTCAGTGTTTACTGTGGGGCAAGTGGTATCTAATGAATTACCTTAGAACCTTTTTCATAATCACCTTGTGTATCTTGTTGCAAACAGGGTGTAATCAACAGGAGGAGGGCACCACGCCCTCCTCCACACCACACATTCGTCAAGAAAACAAAGAGAAGCTGGTGGAAATGACAATCGGCGGGAAGGTTTGGAAAATTGACCCAAATTTATCCTACCAAGCGACAGGCGTGTGGACAAACTCAAATCCGCGTCCACTCACAGCTGTAGAAAGAAAACGGCTCCAAGCACTTCCGGAACTGATTCAAGATTCAAAAGCAGAACTTGATGAACTCCGCAAGGAAATGAGATACCTTGAGCGGATTGAAAAGCCCGAAATAAAAATCCGTTATAGCCTCGGAAAACCTGTCACTTTTTCACCTGGAAAAAAAGTAAAGATTATTAACTTAGGCGAATTTCCAATGCAGATGGAACTTCCATCTAAAATACCTACAGAACAATAGGAGTTATCATGAAACACTTATTCAAAAAACACTTACTCAAATGGTTTTGTCTATCGTTGGTTGCTCTTCTTCCACTCACAACGAACGCCAAATTCAATGGTAAAGTTGAAGTTGTCACTTTAAGCGGATCTCCGAGCCAATTACAGATCACTCGTGTCAATAACACAGACAGGACACGCTTGTTATATCAAGGGGAACCTCGGAAACCTATATGGGAACTATCCGTGCAAAAAAATGGGCCTCTTATTGCTTTCAATGTCATTGACTATACTAAACCTTTTTTTAATGCCGCAGTTTACCTTATTAATACAAATGAGATTCCATTAAAAGCAAACAGCCTTGCACAAGATATATTTAAGGTTGTTTGGGATATTGATATTTCACAAAACGGAGATATCATTGTCATAAGCACTCCCTTTGTCAGAAAAGGCCCACCTATGAAGCGGGGAATCTATTTGATACCTCATCAGGAATTGTATCAAGCACCGCCAAAAATAACACTGTTAAAAGAAACTGATGCCCGAGAGGTTGACTGGTCACCAAACAGGAAACAGATTGCTTACAGCACCGCGGATGGTATTTACCTTTTCAATCTTGAAACCGAAAAGAGTATAAAAGTTCACCATCGTGGTCGTTATCCAGCCTTCTCTCCGGATGGTAGAAAAATCGCGTTTGCCCATTATGATCTTGGCGAAGACGAGCCGCGTGAAATTCGTGTTATCCCACTTATCGCTCCTGGGGGCCGGCAGGTCTTCAGACTTACAGAACACTCGTCCTTTGATGACCTCAAATGGTCACCTGATGGGAAGTCTATCGTTTACTCAGTATACGCTGATAAACGGTATCGCCATTTCGCAATCCCTTTTAAAGGTGGCCCTCATGAAGAAATTTTAACTATAGATCCAGGCAATGATAGAATTAACGGCATTTGGCGTTTTGATTGGGCACCTTCAGCGTATGCTGTTGAACCCACGAACCGACTGACAACCCTCTGGGGAAAACTCAAAACAGACTCTCTAAAGTAAACTTTAACATGACAGCAGTAAGTCTCAATGGCAGGTGCTGCCCGCCCGGTACTAAATATGGATGGAAAGATGCTTGTGTCACACCTTCAAAATGTATTCACGCTGTCCCGGTGTACCTCGCTGCTGCTATGCATCAGCATCCTCTTTTTGGCATTCTGGATACGTGTCCAAGACGCTGAGCGTATCCCAGATGGTCAATTTACCGAGACCGACGGTTATTCCTACTATAAACTTGCCCAACTTATCGCTGAACACGGTACCTTACCAGACCGAGATATGTCCCGTTGGGTGCCGCTCGGCAGAGATTTAACAGAGATACTTCCGTTTTATAGCTACCTGCTTGCGTATTCCCACAAAGTGATCGCAACCTGCTTCCCGAAAGTTTCACTGTATCACGTTTGCATCTATATGCCTGTGATCTGTTTTACTCTTGGGCTCGGTGTGTTGATGCTCTTTTTTTATCGTCCGTTCGGGCTGCTTTTTTCGAGCATCATCGGTGTTTTGTTAGCAACGCTTCCGGGTGGGATTGACCGCAGCTCTGTCGGTTTTGGTGATCGTGATAGCTGGTGTCTCTTGATAGGTATCCTTGCAGTTACCACTTATCTCCGATCACTCCAGACACAGCATCCACGCCGTAGACTGTTTTGGACATTGGCAAGTAGCCTCAGCGTCTGTATTGGCGGCCTATCCTGGGGAGGGTTTGGCATTTTCCTCCTTATTATCATGAGTGTTGAACTCTGGCGGTTTCTTACTTCTGAAACAGAAGAAGGGTTAGGATACTATGCCTTATGGACGTTAACTTATGTGCCACTGCTTATCATCAGTTCTCCTGTCTATCGTGGCGGTGGCGGCGGTTTTACCACACATGTCTTCACATTGGTTATTATACCGCCACTTGTGCTTTTCGTGATGCGAGTGTGCCGGCATCTCATGCTTACGAAGATAACGTTTTCAAACGCAAAACATCCCTTCCAATCTCCCCGAAACATTGCACTCATTTTGACAACACTTGCACTTTTACTTGCACTCGCTGCTGTCTTGATCAAACTCAACACATTTGACGATACCACTGTGTCTTTCAGCCAAAGTCCGCTCATGCAAACCATTGGAGAATTACAAAGTCCCAATTACAAACTTTGGTATTTTAAATTTGGCGGGGTTTTTCTTTTGGGTAGCCTCGGATTCCTTCTTGCAGGTATGCATCCACGAAACAGATTTGGACATCTTCTTTTGGCAATTCCACTAATTCTTTTTCTTCTAACAACTTTTTTTCGCGAACCTTTAGATTTACTCGTTGTAGTGCTTTTTAAAGTACCGCTCGACGGCACGCTCTTTTTTGCCTCCATAGGCGGGTGCGTTGTCACTTTTGTAATACAAGCATGGCACCGTAAAACACACCTACCAAATGACATGCTTTATGTTGCGTTTTGCACATGGTTTTTCTGTTGGGTCGCGCTGGCCCGTAACGCAGAACGATATGACTTTTTTATTGGCGTTGCTATTGTCTTCTTTACTGCTGTGGTTATACACACATTTGCAAGGAAACTCCAAGAGAAAATAAAAATCTTCCGGTTAACTCCCACATTCTTAAAAGCTGTCCAGCTACAAGCTTTTGTAACAACCAGTATAGCGTTTGCTGTGCTATCACTTCTAATGTTTTGGTCTCCTATTGGTGCACACGCGAAACGGTCACTCAGTATTGCGCAGACTTTACGAAAACCACTTCCCGGAGACAGACCAATGGCAAAAACCATCGAATGGATGACAAAAAACCTTGAAAAGCATCATGTTGTCGCAGCGAACTGGGGACGGGGAAATCAATTGCACATGCTCGGCGGAGTCAAAACTATTATTGACTCCGACCACTACATCCCTCACTGGATACATCTCTTTTTCCGACACGTCTACGCCGCCCAATCTGAAAAAGAAGCATTAGAATTTCTATATACACACGAAGCGACACATCTGGCGTTTAATGACAGTGATATTCATTTCCCCCATGTCTTTTCAACTATTGGAAGTGATACACAAAAAGACCGGTACTTTTCACCCCAACCCTTACAGATCACAAAAACAGCAGCTGGGAACTCCAAACAACTTTTAAATCCTTATGAGATCCCTTTTCACCAGATAGACGTAGCAATTGAGGAGTCCACGTTTACCCTCGCAACATACACAAAAGATGGTCAAAAAGTGACACTTCCTTACGTCGCTTTTATAGGTAACTACCACACAGAAAAATCACCAGATACCGTGGATGACAAAAATGGTGGTGTGCTTCTCTATTGCGATTCCGCACTACGTCTTCGCAAAGCATTTTACCTATCCCCTACCGGCTGGAACAGTCTCATTGTCCGATTATACATGCGTGAGGAACATTCCAGCGCTTTTGAACCTATATACACACAAAAAGACGATTTAAGATTCCAAAAAGAAATTTGGTTTGACACCGCCAAAATCTGGAAGATTCATTATCCGCCCAACATTAAAAAGAATCCGAAATATCTCACAACAGAGCCCACAAAATAAAGGGGTGGAAGCTGACAAATTTGAGGTGAAGCAGAAACTCTTAAAGGCTATCAGGATGGACCGCCGCAATCTGGCGAACCTATTTTTGGGTACCCTTCAACAGTGCAGGATAAAGACTAAATCAGAACATAACACTAATAGTGCCTCGTTTGTATTTCCTGCCACCTTATTTCACATTGCTAAACACAATTAAGGTTATTTACTTTCAGGACTTACGCAGTTTCTCTTAAAGTCCCACTGATAAGGGGGATTTAGGGGGTTAATCACTGAAATATCATTGAAATAACGCCTTTTTAACCCCCTAACCCCCTTATCAAGGGGGAATGCGTAAGTCCTGTTACTTTATAACCTTATTTTCCCTTGACTTCTCTGAAAAAATAAACTATAATTGGATTTACGGGAGTAAGTCAAAATATGACATCAGATGAAATCAGAGCAAGTTATTTAGAATATTTCCAAAAAAAGGGACACACAGTTGTTCCGAGTGCATCGTTAATTCCTGCTGATGACCCAACGTTGCTGTTTACCAATGCGGGGATGAATCAATTTAAAGATGTTTTTCTTGGCATTGGACAACGGGAATACACGCGGGCAGTAGATACACAAAAATGCCTGCGCGTGAGTGGAAAACATAATGATCTTGAAGAGGTGGGACACTCGCCAAGCCACCATACGTTCTTTGAAATGCTCGGAAACTGGTCATTCGGAGATTACTATAAACAGGAAGCTATTGCTTATGCGTGGGAATTAGTAACGGAGTTGTGGAAAATTCCCGCAGAGCTGCTCTGGGCAACGGTTTACATTGAAGACGATGAGGCAGAAAAACTGTGGCTCCAAGAGACTGACCTGCCGCTTGACCGCATCCGCCGCTGTGATAAAGACAACTTTTGGGAAATGGGTGAAACCGGTCCCTGTGGTCCGTGTAGCGAACTTTTTATTGATTTAGGAGTTGAAGCGTTCCCCGAAACTGCCAACGATCCCGACGCAGGTCCTAACACAAGCGATCGCTTTCTTGAATTTTGGAATCTCGTCTTTATCCAATACAATCGTGACCAAGATGGGAAACTTGAACCTCTTCCTGCTACTCATGTAGACACAGGGATGGGGTTTGAGAGAATCACCTCTATACTACAAGGGGTTGATTCAAACTACAAGACAGACCTATTTACACCGCTTTTGGAAACGATTTCGGATATGACAGAGACTGCCTACTTACACGACATCAATGGACTACCGCATAGGGTCATCGCTGACCATATCCGATGTTTAACGTTTGCGATTGGCGATGGTGTGATGCCCTCTAACGATGGGCGAGGATATGTCATCCGCAGAATTTTGCGGCGCGCTGTTTTATACGGCAAAAAATTGGAGATGGATGAACCGTTTATTTATCGTCTTGTTGATAAAGTCGTTGAATTGCTGGGTGATGTTTTTCCTGATGTTTTGCCACGACGTGAGTTTATCACACGTACCATTCAAGCAGAGGAGAATCGTTTTCACCAAACGCTTGCACGTGGGTTGGACATGCTTGGACAGTCAATTGACACACTCAAAGCGGAAGGTGAAACAGAACTTGATGGCAAGCGTGCATTTGAGTTGTATGATACCTTCGGATTTCCGCTTGATATGACGCAACTTTTGACACGCGAAGAAGGTTTTACAGTAGACGAAGTTGGTTTTGAAAATAGCATGGCGGAACAACGGGCACGCGGGCGCGCTGCCTGGCAAGCAACAGGGAGTGGCGCGAAAGACGATGAAATTGCTGTTTACGCGGAGGTGCTCAAAGAGACCGGCAGCACAGAATTTGTCGGATATACTGAGCATAGTGTTGATGCGGAAATTGTGGCGTTGATTGCTGGCACGGAATCTGTTGCACGGGCAAGACAAGATGAGGAGGTCTCTGTACTACTCAATTGCACGCCGTTTTATGGTGAATCGGGTGGACAGGTTGGCGATGTCGGAATACTTGAAAGTGATAACGCGAAACTTGCAGTGCTTGACACGATAAAACCTTCTCCCGATCTGTTCGTGCATAAATGTAAAGTCATTGAAGGTGAGATTACACCGTTTACGAAAGTTAAGGCACAGATTGACATTGATCGTCGCAACGCTATAGCAGTAAGCCACACCGCAACGCATCTGCTGCACAGTGGATTACGGAACATTCTTGGAACACACGTCGCACAAGCAGGATCGCTTGTTCAGGCAGGAAGATTACGGTTTGATTTTAACCATTATGAGGCAGTTTCATCGGAACAACTGCGTGAAATTGAGACCTTTGTCAACGAGAAGATTCGCGAAAATGATATGCTTGAGATCAGTGAAATGTCGTTGGATCAAGCAAAAGAAAAAGGCGCATTAGCCTTCTTTGGCGATAAATATGGGGACGTTGTACGTGTAGTGCAAGCAGGTAAATATAGCGTAGAGTTGTGTGGTGGCACGCATGTCAATGCAACGGGTGAATTAGGTTATGTCAAATTGATGAGTGAAAGTAGTATTGCCGCGGGCGTGCGCCGCGTTGAAGCACTCACTGGTAGCGTTGCAGTTACAACTATTCAGAATGATGAGGCACTACTTGCTGATGTTGCCAATTTGCTGAAAACCCCAAAAACAGGTTTGTCCGAAAGAATTGAGCAACTACTATTGGAACAACGTGAAGTAGAACAGCAAATTCAACAACTGAAAAGTCAGAACGCACTCTCGAATATTGGGACTTTAGTTGATGGCGCAACACTTGTTGCAGGAGTAAAGGTTGTTGCTTCGCGGATAGACAAAACTGATAGAGATAGTTTGCGACAGATGGTAGACGCGCTTAAAAATCAACTAAAATCTGGTGTTGTCGCGCTTGCTTCAGTTACAGGAAATGATGCAGCCTTTATTGTCGGTGTAACGTCTGATCTTGTAAAAAATAGTGGTTTGCATGCTGGCAAACTGATACAAGCGATAACAGAAATTGCCGATGGGCGCGGCGGCGGTCGTCCAGAATTGGCACAAGGTGGCGGTAAAAACCTTGGTAAAGTGGACGCAGCCATCGCTGCAACCACTCAAATTATTGAAAACCAGCTACAAGCATAAAAGAAAATCGCGTTTGAAAAATGGTATCAGTTATTGTTGCTCCGTGTTCAAACGCACAAAATAAGGAATACATATATGGCAGAGTGGGATGTAATTCTATCTTTTTTTTGGAAAGGCAGTCTTGGTGTGGCGCTAATTGCTTTAACTGTCTTATTTATTTATCTTTGTGCAATACTCGGTAGTTTAAGAAATTCTCTGAATAGTATTCAGAATACGCTTAATTCTACGGAAAATCTCGTCAACCAAGAAGTTGGAATACTCATAAATGATGTTAGTCAAACTGTGAAAGAGATCAATAAAGAATTGCCGCAACTGCTACAAAATATCAACGGTGTTACGGCATCAATACAGCAGATCAGCGAAAATGAGGTGCAACCGACTTTACATAACGTACAAGAATTGACAGAGACACTGAATCAAAGCGTGCAGGAACTTGAGTCGGTTGTCCAAAAGGTTTCTACTTTTTCTGGTCAAACCATTGAGCAAGCAGCGTATTTTCGTAATCAAATCGCAGTCTCCCTTGCAGATATTGTGAGTATGTGGCATGGACTGAAGGCAGGATGGGACAAACTTTATAATAAATCCGCACAATCAAATGACGCGACTCAATCTAACACGGAAAGCAGTGATTCGCAACCGCCTATCCAAAATGACAAATCGGAAACAGAAACGCCGGCAGAGCAATCTGAATCCGTTGCCGAGTAGCAAATTGGCTTATTTCTATAAATTAATCGCTTCACCAGAACGGATAAGCAATTAAATTGAAGAAGATTTGGTGAAAATCCACTTAATTGAAAAGAAATATTAAAAATAAACGTATATACTAAAGGAAAAACAATTTCATCCTAAACGTGGTAAGTCAACATTAAATTAACGCTTACACCTATATATAGAAAGGACAAACTCATGAGTAACGATGGACGCAATAATGGATTGACACTGATTTTTGCTTTTTGCACCGGTTTTTTGACAGGTGCGGTAATTAGTCTACTCTATGCGCCAGCACCTGGTAAAGAGACTCGACAGAAAATCCGAGATACCTCTGCTCAGGCAAGAGATAAGACACTGGAAGTCGCTCAACATGCTAGTGAAGCCGCAAAAGAAAATGTGCAGCACATAGTGGATCAGGGGAAAGAAAGTGTCCAAGGCCTCGTTGAAGTCGGCAAAGAACGTGTCAAAGATGCAACGAATCAAGTCAAATCCGCAGTTGAAACCGGGAAAAAAGTCTCTTCCGAAGTTAGAAACAAAATCACTGAGACGATTCCTGGACTTAACAATGATAAAAAATCAACCGAAGAGGCGTAATGTCTAAATTTCTGAGGTTGGCACTGCCATTCTTATACCATTTCTAAATGATTATGCAGCATTATTTCGTAGGTCGGGTAGAGCGAAGCGAAACCCGACACGTATGATTTTAGATAGGGTTTTCATGTCGGGTTTCGCAAGTTCAACCGACCTACAATCTATTATGACGATTTGTCAATTAGATATGGTGTTACTTGTCTGTAGCAGACAAGTTTAACAAACTATTTTATTTATTTCAACCGTATGGAAGTTGAAAAGTTAAGAACTCTCCTTGAGAAAGTTAAAAGTGGAGAGATTGAAGTCAGTGATGCACTTCAATCTCTCCGCACTCTCCCTTTTGAAGACCTCGGCTTTTCCAAAATTGATCATCACCGACAACTTCGGACCGGTTTTCCTGAAGTCATCTTCTGTGAAGGGAAAACCGATTCGCAAGTTGCCCAAATTAGTGAACGTATCCTTAGTGCTGGACATCCGTTACTGGCAACGCGCGCTACACCCTCAATGTACGAAGCTGTCCAAGCGATCCACCCCGAAGCACGGTATAACGAACTCGGGAGAACGATCTCTGTTGTACAATCTGATGAGGAAGGCAAGCCAGGCGTTCTTGTCATTTCTGCTGGCACTTCCGATTTACCTGTAGCAGAAGAAGCCGCTGAAACTGCTTTTATGATGGGTAGTCCCCCTGAACGTCTTTACGACGTGGGTGTTGCAGGATTACACAGACTTATCGGCAATCATGAGAAACTACTGAATGCCCGTGTGATTGTCGTAATTGCGGGCATGGAAGGCGCATTGCCAAGCGTTGTTGGTGGGTTGGTTGATTGTCCTGTCATCGCTGTGCCAACAAGCGTTGGATACGGTGCAAGTTTCGGTGGACTCGCGGCACTGCTCGGTATGCTGAACAGTTGTGCGTCTGGTGTCACCGTTGTCAACATTGATAACGGCTTCGGGGCAGGATATAGTGCTTCGCTGATTAATCGATTATCAGGGACCTAAGCACGTTTTCTTATTGTCGTAGTGAAGTTCACCTTGCGACCTTATTGCTATTGAATCGCTGATTAGTCGAATTGAAATTTTGATACTCTGGAACGTATCGCTTAAAACTCAATTGACTTTTACTTGGGTTTTTGTTAGAATTTCCCCAAATTTTGTAAGGAAAGAAAAAATGTCAATACAAGCAGAACTATACGATGTTGCACTCACACATTTCGCAGAAAATGATTTGGAAGCGGCTGTTAATGCTTTCAAGGAACTTATCGCGGCGTATCCAGACTATATTGAAGGGTATCTCGGATTGGGACATGCGTACGAACGGCTTGGTCAATACGATGAAGCCATCGCAGCTGTCCAAAAAGCAATTGAAATCAATCCGAATGACCCACTTGCTTATACCAGTTTATCTATCTGTTACCAACGCAAAGGAATGATTCAGGAAGCGGAAGATGCAATGGCGAAATCCCAACAGATTCAGTTGGAAACGGCCGGTTCAACCACATAGGAGATTTTAACTATGGCACATGTCACTTTACTTGATCCTACTTCGCAAGGTGATGCAGCTGAGAAATTTTTGGCTCCACGCCTTGATACTTTTGACAGAAAAGTAATGGGATTGTTAGACATCACCAAAAACGGAAGTGATATTTTTCTGGATCGCGTTGAAGAATTAATGCGCGCACAGTTTGACATTGCTGAAGTCATTCGTGTCAAAAAACCGACATTCGCGCGCCCCGCACCGATTGCGTTACTTGTTGATCTTGCCGATCAGACAGATTTTGTCATTGAAGGACTTGCGGACTGAGGCTCCTGTATATCGTGCAGTATGCACGATGGGAGTGTTTTAGAAGAGCGCGGTGTACCGAGTGTCGCAATCTGTACTGAGGTGTTTTTTGCGGCAGGCAAGGTTCAAGCGCGTGTGCTTGGGTATAATGAATTAGAACCGCTCACCGTTGCGCATCCTATTCAGAGTCTTACACCTGAACAGATTCGCGAACGGGCTGACGGGATTGTTGATAAAATTGCTGCGCGATTGACAAAATAGAATTGATAGTAGAATCTATAATGATTTGGACACTACGAATCAACGCTAAATGCACTTGGTAGAATGCTCGCTATGTAGAAAAAAATGGACGGATTACCAATCGGGAACTCCGAAAACTCGCTCAACTCTCAAACGCTTCAGCCTATCACGAATTAACACTGTTAGTGGAAAGCGGTATTTTGAAAAAAAGCGGAAAGGCTCGTGGAACATATTATGTACTGGTTAATGATTTCTAACTGATTTTGGTTAATGATTATGCTTTCATGCCTTACTATAACAGGGTTTAGATGGGTTAATGATTCGGTTAACGATTTTTCCGATTTTTAGTTGATGATTACGCTATAAACCTATAATACATCAAGGTTTAGACGGGTTGATGATTCGGTTGATGATTAAGCCATTCTCAAAAACAATATTTCCTATTGATTTCAAATCGTATTTCTAATAAAATGCAACACAGATTTTTCACTTATTGATAAATCAATACGGTTACCTGAAGATGAACAATGTATGAGGAATTAGTTATATGAATATCCTTATCCTACACGGACCAAATCTGCATCTTTTAGGAAGAAGACAGCCTGAGATTTACGGACACCAAACATTGAATGACATCAACGGTGCCCTTGATCAATTTGTGGCAGCATCGCCTCACGATGTTGTGCTGAAAATCTTACAATCTAACCATGAAGGCGAGATCGTGTCCATTATCGGTGACCACATGGATTGGGCAGATGGCATTCTCATTAATCCGGCTGCTTATACACATACCAGCATCGCTATTCGAGATGCCCTTGCGACTGTCGGTGTCCCTGTTATTGAAATTCACCTCTCTAATATTTACGCGCGCGAGGAATTTCGGCATCATTCTTATGTATCAGGTATTGCGGTAGGTGTAGTTAGTGGTTTCGGTGCGTATAGTTACATCCTTGCACTTGAAGCGATGATTCATATTTTGGGTCCGAATTCAACTGATAATGTAGATGAATAAATTGAAGGAAATTTTTTGTGGAACAAAAGCCGTTTATCCCTTTTAGTCGTCCGTGGATTGACGATACTGAAATTGAGGCAGTTAGTGAAGTGCTTGCTTCTAAATGGATTAGCACAGGGGCAAGAGTACGTGAGTTTGAACGTGCTTTTGCCGAATATCTTGGTGTCAGACATGCAATCGCTGTGAGTTCTTGCACTGCAGCGCTACACCTTAGTCTTGTCGTTAGCGGTATTGGTGTCGGCGATGAAGTCATTACAACACCTTATACCTTCACAGCAACTGCTGAGGCAATACGATATGTTGGAGCAAAACCTGTTTTCGTAGATATTGACCCTGAAACATTGAACATTGATATTACGAAAATTGCACCAGCAATTACCTCACGTACCAAAGCGATAATGCCGGTTCACATCGCTGGGTTATCATGTGATATGGATGCATTACGGGAAATTTGTCAAAAACATAACCTCGTGCTTATTGACGATGCTGCACACGCCATTCCTGCTGAATATAACGGAAAATATATCGGAAGCCTCGGAGATCTTTCTGCTTTCAGTTTTTATGCAAATAAAAATATGACCACAGCGGAAGGTGGGATGATTACCACTAATAACGATTCGCTCGCGGAACCACTTCGAACGATGCGGCTTCACGGTATTGACAAAGATGCGTGGGCACGGCAATCTGGACGCAGTATTTGGCGATACGAAATCACTACTGAAGGTTATAAATACAATATGACCGATATTCAGGCGGCAATGGGGTTGTGTCAGCTCATGAAACTCAACAAACAGCATGAACGCCGTCAGAATTTCGTACAGATATATCAATCAGAATTGGCAAAATTTCCGCAGGTTAGCACACCGTTTGTACCAGATAATCCCGCAGAGCATGCGTGGCATCTATACATTATTCAACTTCATACCGGCAACCGAGACGACTTTGTTGAATCCTTACGTGAAGCAAACATTGAGTGTAGTGTTCACTATATCCCATTGCATCTTTTCGAATTTTATCAGAAACAGTACGGTTACAGTGTCGGTGATTTTCCGTATGCGGAGGAAGTTTTTGAGAGAGTTATTAGCCTTCCGCTCCATCCTGGACTAACTGAATCGGACGTGCATCTTGTAATTGATGCTATCGGTAAAATTCTGAGGCTCAGGTAAAAGATATGTGCGATTTTTGTTTAATTGTGCTATAGGACTTACGCATTCCCCCTTGATAAGGGGGGCAGGGGGGTTAAATAGTCCGATATTTCAGTGTTTTTAGTCTTTTTAACCCCCTAAATCCCCCTTATCAGTGGGACTTTTGAATACATTGCGTAAGTCCTGTGCTATTAATATCAAGTCTGTCACTGTTGAGTTTATGAACTCATATTGAGTAAAACATAGGGATGTGGTAGAATAGGGCAAGAAAAGGAAATAGTTGAAGTTTGCGCTACAATTGTGTGCAAGTAACTATAGATTTTACTATAAAAACCTAAGTTGCCACCTTTGTAGCATAATCTGTTAGATTGTGCATCTTAGCACACAAACTGGCAGTTTGATGCTCAAATATTGGCTAATTATCAGCATATTTTCATTTAAAACGGTGTTTCCGTGTCTAAAACTTATAGGTAGCAACTTGGGTTATAAAAGAAAATACGTAAGTCCTATATTAAGAAGGAATTAATATGCATCCACTTGTTGACTTGAAAGTACCAAAAGGTTCTATTGCTATCCACTGGTTTGAACAGAGTAGTTTTGCTCTAAAGGATTCGGATGACACCATTGTCTTAATAGACCCTTATTTTCCACGGAACCGTCCCTCGGACCGCTTTATTCACACCGAACCTCCCTTGGATGAGGCTGAACTCCCGACAGATTTCGTTTTGTTGACACATGCACACGGCGATCATACGTGTCCAGAATCTATACGCAGAATTTGGGAAACCTCTAACGCGACGCGATTCATTGGACCGGAAGAGAGCGTGCACCAAATTTCGTCAGAAACAGATGTAGCATCTGATAACGTTTCTGAGATAAGTGCAGGAGAATTAGCGGAATTAAACGGTCTTACCGTACATGCCGTTTATGCAAAACCGCCAGCAGGTGATCCATCTGCTGATATTGGCCCCCCCGATGTTACACACTTAGGATACGTAGTCGGAAGCGATGGTGTGACGTTATACTTTAGTGGTGATCCGATCAATAACTTTGCGGAACATGACGAGCTGATTTCGGCAGTGGCAGCGCATAAGCCGGATGTCGGTTTCCTGACAAACCATCCGACTGAGGGTGAGTTTCCATTTTATGATGGATGTGTTAAAATGGCGACGCGTATTGGATTGAAGCACACTGTTCCTGTGCATCGTGCATGTTTTGTCACCCGTGATTATGATCCAGAGGAATGGGCATCAAACTTTCCATCGGGTGGTCCCGAACCGCTTATTATTGAAAGAAATTCGTATATCGTTTATTCATAGTGAATAAGTTTTGGGTATTAAGTTGGGTTTCGCTTTCAGCTCTACCCAACCTACATTCATTGAGAGGTACAGATAAGATATGTCTCTTGAAGAACAAAAAACACCCCTTGTCGGTATTGTGATGGGGAGTGATTCCGATTTAGAAAAGATGGCTGAAGCCGCAAAGGTTTTAGAAGATTTTGAGGTGCCGTTTGAGATAACGATCTCTTCGGCACACCGTTCACCTGAACGGACGATGGCATGGACAGAAAAAATTAAAGCAGAAGGCGGTAAAGTCATTATCGCTGGTGCAGGGCGTGCAGCACATCTTGCAGGTGTTATTGCGGCACACACAACACTACCCGTTATCGGTGTGCCAGTTGATGGCGGACCGCTCAACGGCGTTGATGCCCTTTATGCTACGGTACAGATGCCCCCCGGTATTCCTGTTGGAACAATGGCAATCGGTTCAGGTGGCGCACGAAATGCGGGGATATTTGCAGTGCAGATTCTGGCACTCACATTCCCCGAATTGGAAGCAAAACTGCAAGCCTACAAGAAGAAGATGAGTGACGGTGTCGCGGAAAAAGCGGCGCGGCTCCAAGAAGTTGGTTATGAGAATTATTAAATGTTGATCGGAAAAACTGTCATGGAAACTGAAGATAATATACAGTGGGAAAACGATACTGAACTCTTTGATATGATGGAAGAGCAGCTGTACGCTGCTGTAATTTCGGATGCGTTGGATACAGCCGGATTCCGTGAGCAAGCACTGCAATACACTATTCGTCCATTGCTACCGGAGACGGTCGTCGTTGGTCGGGCAATGCCTGTGCTGTGTCTGGATGTCTATGAGATTCCTGATGAACCGTATCAACAGGAAATTGCAGCGGTGGATAGCCTCAAACAGGACGATGTACTTATTTGCTCAACGAACGGCAGTACGCGTATCTGCTTTTGGGGAGAGCTCCTTTCAACGGCGGCACAGGCGCGCGGCGCGCGTGGTGCTGTTATTGATGGGTTTATCCGTGATGTGCGCAAGATCATGCAGATGCGATTCTCCATATTTACGACTGGGATATCACCCGTAGACTCTAACGGACGCGGTGAGGTGGTTGCGTACAACGTCCCGATTGAATGTGGTGGTGTCATGGTGAATCCTGGTGATATTGTGTTTGGTGATGCGGACGGTGTGGTTATCATTCCACAGGCGGTGGAAACGGAGATAATCGCGGCTGCATTGGAAAAAGTGAGCGGTGAAAACCGAACCCGTAATGCACTTAGGGAGGGGGCAACGCTCAGGGAAGTTTTCGATAAATATGGGATTCTGTAACGACATTTGGAATGCCATCTTCAAATCGGTACTCAACGTTGCTGGTGGGATTGATAGGCGGGCAAAAGAGATTAATCCGGACATGCAACGTTATTAATACTTACCTTATCTTAAACCTGTCCAAACTGTATTGAAAAAAGATAAGTCTTAGCCCATTTTGACATTTTCAACATGAAATGCAAGGAAATTCTGATGGAAGCAAAAATATTGATTGTAGAGGATGAACGCGATATCGTAGAGTTGCTAAGATATAATCTGCGGGAAGCAGATTTTAAAGTTGATACTGTGCGGAATGGTGCCGACGCATTACAGCGTGCAGTAGATAACCCGCCCGACCTCATTTTGTTAGACCTCATGCTGCCTGAAGTTGACGGATTAATTGTCTGTCGACTCCTAAAGAACGACCCCCGCACTAAAAACATTCCTATCGTGATGCTAACTGCAAAAACTGAGGAACAGGATCGCGTAACTGGACTTGAATTGGGCGCTGATGATTATATTACAAAACCTTTTAGCCCACGCGAGGTCGTCTTACGCATCAATGCTGTGCTACGGAGACTCAGAGCGAGCGAGCAGGATGATGAGGAAAACCAGATAGAAACACACGGTGTGACAATTGATTTAGCTCGACATCAAGTTCTGACCGAAGATGGAGCAATTGATCTCACTGCAACTGAGTTTAAACTCATTACACTGTTTGCCCGTTCACCCGGACGCGTTTTTTCTCGCAATATCCTGATGGATGCTATTTGGGGACAGGAGTATTACGGCATTGATAGGACAGTTGACACACACGTCAGCCGTCTCAGACGTAAACTCGGTGATTTAGGAAAACATATTGAAACGGTGTACGGCGTTGGTTATCGGCTTAAAGAAAAGAAATAATTTGCTTATAGGGCATTTGGGCCCGCAGTATGATAAACAGTGTTTATAAAAGACCGAAATGAACATGGAGCCATTTTATGAATTTAAGATTAAGAGATAAAGTTGTCGTTGTAACAGGTGCAAGTCGTGGCATAGGGAGAGCAATAGCAAACGGTTTTGCTGAAGAGGGGGCACGCCTCAGTATCTGTGGGAGAGACCCAGATACCTTACAAGCTGCAACCGAAGAACTCAGCGCACACGGTATAAAGGTGTTGTCAAAACCCACCGATGTAACTGATACTGCTCAAGTAGATGTATTTATCACAGAAACATTGTCCCGTTTCGGTAGAATTGATGTTGTCGTTAATAATGTCGGTGGGAGTCGGTGGACACCTTTAAACGAGATTTCTGATGACGAATGGCATGAGATTCTCGATCTGAATCTTGTTACAGCAGCGCGTATTAATCGGCTTGTTATCCCCGCAATGCAAAAACAGGGTGGCGGCGTGATTCTGATGATCGCCTCTATTTACGGTAGAGAAGGTGGCGGACACATCACCTACAATGCAGCGAAAGCCGCAGAAATTAGTATGGCAAAGTCGTTGGCAAAAGAACTTGCTCCCGATAATATACGTGTCAATAGTATTGCCCCTGGGTCTATCCTGTTTCCGGGCGGCGGTTGGGATCGCCGCATTAAAGCGGACCCTGAACGCATGAAAGCGTTTGTTGAAAGCGAGATGCCACTCGGACGATTCGGAAAACCGGAAGAGATCGCGAATGTTGCTGTTTTTCTTGCATCTGAACGGGCAAGTCTTGTTACTGGGACGTGTATTAACGTTGATGGATGTCAGTCGCGGTCAAACATATAGTGCCATATCTAATTGAAAGGTGAATCCGATTGCACTACTACACATCCTTATATTGATTGTTAGTAGGTTATCCACCTTTGTGAGAAATATCTTCCCTCAGCCAAATTAGATTTGCGAAAATTCGCCAAAAATGTTATCACCTCTTCGGTGTCAAGACACCGATGCTTTAGCGCAGGGTTATTTAGTTTTAAGAATTTCCGTTATTGAGGTTTACTCAAAGTTAGGACCCCAGGCCGGTAGGTGTGGTTTCCTAACCGCACCGCATCGGTCAGGGCAAGTCGCTATAAGGGTTTTTGATCCAAATTCGGTGCGGTTGGAAACCGCACCTACCGGCCTGGGGTATATAGCAGATGTTAAAAATTTGTCCGAAAAACCGAAAACTAAATAACCCTGGCTTTAGCGCGGGGATGTCCACACCGCATTTCAATTAATTTGTCAAAAAATGCTTGATATTTTCAAACATTTTTGCTATACTACTCGTAGCAGTCGGCATTGGTTGTGATTGATGTTGTGGCAGACAGCTGAGCAGTGAAACAATCACGTAAAAGCCTTGCGATTCAATACTGCTAAAGTTTTCTAACATCTGTTGCACGTTCAGGGAAAGCAGCATAAATGCTCATCCCGTTCAAAATCACGTGTCAAAATGTTTCTTAAGACCTCCTTGTGAGGTGCAGTTGGGGCATCAACTGTTGGTGTAGGCTTCAGAAGACTTTCGTAGAAAGCAGAGGTCGTTGATACCACGATCACTTGTGTGATTCTTCAAAAGAATCGCCAGTGCTTTAGCACGGTGAGTATGTCAAGATGATCACGTTAACCATTTCACGCAGGTGTGCAAACCTTCATTTCCATTTTTAAGGAGTAAAACCATGAAAAAACTGCTCTATTCTGTTACAATTACGATGATTAGTGTTACGATTGCTTTCTACGCTACAGCGGAAACTATCGTGACTGATGGTTTGGTGAGTTATTGGACGTTTGACGAACAAGATATTACGGGTAAAACAGTTAAAGATGTCTGGGGTAAAAACAGTGGTACAATTGTTGGTGAGCCAAAAGTTGTTGCTGGAAAGGTAGGCGATGCCCTTGAGTTTGACGGTTCTGACGATTATGTTAACCTAACAAACCTTGGCGATTTCGGCAGTAAAGTCAGCACATCAACATTTGAGGCGTGGGTCAAAACAGACTTCAAGCAGGATTGGACAACGCTTTTCAAAGTGCTTGATGACGGTTGCAATATGGCGTGGGCAATTGATGTGAACCGTAGCGCGAAAATCCCATTTCCGCTGGCAGAAGATATTGTTCATTACTATGTCCGCCATCAAGCTGCCGGAGGATGTATTGATATTGCTGTTGAAATTGAGTTCGAACTATCAGATGGAAACTGGCATCACGTCGTTTTTGCAATTGAGGATGCGGGTGAACCAAAAATTAGTATCTATATGGATGGCAATCCACAGGAAGTAATTGTTGGGAAAGAATCAAAGTTAGACAACTTTGTACCGTTTGTGCGACCTGTCTATATCGGTGCTGCAAACAATCGTGGCAAGGTAGAGAGGTACTTTCCTGGTGTGATTGATGAAGTGCGTATTTATGACCGCCCTCTCACAGCAGAAGAAGTAACTCGTAATTTTAAATCCAAAGTCGGACTTGCTGTTGAACCTGATGATAAGCTGCCGCTTGTATGGGGATTTTTGAAGAAGACACTGTAAAAATAAAAAGTTGATTATCACTTTTGTCTTCAATTGTGTAAGGGACCTCGTCTTAAACATAAAACCTCTTTCATCGTCTTAAAACTACAAAAACACATATAAAATGGGTAGGAGGAATAAAAATTTGCGCTATTGTAAACCGACCTTTTGTCGGCTATTCATCTTTTTTCTTTTAATTACTATGCCTATGTCCGCAGCCGCAAGCGATTGGCCAAGTTGGCGTGGACCTAATCAGGATGGCACATCTGCAGAAACTGGGCTTATATCTAATTGGTCTATTGAAGGCGAAAACCTTCTTTGGCAGGTAGATTTTATAGGACGTTCCACACCTGTTGTGCTCAACGGCAGAGTCTATGTCCTCGGACGTATCGGTAAGGATATAACCGAACAGGAACGTATCGCTTGTTTTGATGCAAAAACTGGTGACCTATTGTGGAATCATCAAATGAACGTATTTCACACCACTATCACCTTCAACCGTGTTGGTTGGACAAATCCTGCCGGTGATACAGAAACAGGTAATATCTACGTCCACGGTGTTCAAGGACTTTTCATCTGCTTCAATAAAGATGGAGACATTATATGGTCTCGATCTCTTACAGAAGAATATGGGCGGATTTCTGGCTACGGTGGACGCGTTCACACCCCAATTATTGCTGGTAATCTTGTGGTAATCAGTTATCTAAATGTAAGTTGGGGCGCACAAGCTGTTCCACGCCACCGTTATTTTGCTTTTGACAAACGAAACGGAGACCTAATTTGGGTATCTACTCCTGGCGGCAGGCCGCTTGATACGACCTATTCTACGCCAGTTGTCACAACGATCAATGGGCAAACACTTATTATTGGTGGTAACGCTGATGGAGGCATTTACGCGATGAAACAGACCACCGGTGAAATGGTGTGGGGTTTCAAGCTGAGTAAGCGCGGTATCAATACTTCTGTCCTTGTCGCTGGCACAAAGGTTTACGCTTCCCACAGCGAAGAAAATTTTGACACCACTGCGATGGGACGTGTTGTCTGCATTGATGCGACTGGTAACGGAGATGTTACCGCTACCCATGAAGTATGGCGGTATGATGGCGTGGGGGTCGGCTATGCTTCGCCTACACTCAAAAACGGGCAGCTTTATGTGGTTGATAACTCAGCAAATATGCATTGTCTCAATGCTGAAACTGGTGCAGTGTTATGGCAACACAGCATCGGCACCGTCGGCAAAGGTTCACCTGTGTGGGCTGACGGAAAATTGTTTGTTACCGAAGTCAACGGAAAATTTCATATCCTTCAACCCGGTACGGATACGTGTGAGTCGCTCAATGTCCAAGAAATAAGTCGAGAAGAAGATGATCACTATGTTGAAATCTTCGGTTCACCCGCTATTGCCAACGGACGTATCTATTTCACTACAGAGGAACGTCTCTACTGTGTGGGAGGGAAATAATGAAGAAAATTTGTTTTACGACAAAGCAAAAAGCGTTTGTTTTCGAATATTATGTTCTTTATGCAAGCTTGATTATCTGCCTTTTTTCTATCGGATGTGCTACTAAAGAGATTGAAGTTCCAAAGATGAGTACTGACCCTGCAGTTGCCCTGCTGCTCACCCCTGCTGAAACGGTGACATCAGGTGAACCAGTAGAACTTAACGTTATCGGTTTTGATGAGAATGGAATGCCGACAAATGCAATAGGCACAGTGAAATGGTCACTCACAGGTTTAAGCGGTGCAGTTGAAGATTCCAAATTTACGCCTGAAAAAAGTGCAGGTCCACATGCGGGTACAGTCACTGCTCAATCGGGAGAGTTAAAGGCGACTGCTCGGATTCGGGTTATTCCACCCCTACCGTGGACAGAAGATTTCGAAAAGGTTGAGCTTGAAAAAGCACCTTCACATTGGATTGCCGCTACAAATAAATATTTTGTTCGTGAAAAAGATGGGAACAAGGTTTTAGTCAAGACACCTGTGCAGCGCGGTTTGAACAAGTCTAATGTCTATATCGGTCCGCCAACAATGAAAGACTATCAGATTCAAGTCGACCTGATGGGGACAAGAGACAAGCGCCGTATGCCCGATATGGGATTAATTGCAAACCGCTATACGTTGGACATGCAAGGGAGACAGCAACGACTTCAAATTCGGTCTTGGGCATCTGATTTGCGCATGGCAAAAACGATTGACTTCACATGGGAGGCAGATGTCTGGTATACCATGAAAATGAAGGTAGAAGTTATTGACGATAAAGCGATAATCAGTGGCAAGGTGTGGCGCGCCAGTGAATCGGAGCCAGATGAATGGACGATTACTGCTGAAGACCCTCTCCCGAATCGAGAAGGTAGCCCAGGTATCTATGCCTACTCCGCGACTGAAATCTATTATGATAATCTTAAGGTATGGTGATATATGATTTTTGAATTTAGAAGCGATGTCAAACGCATCGCTATGTTTTCAGGTGTCTTAACTAAATTTTTTTGCAAATTAGATTACACGCCAAGTACAGGCAATTTATTACACAGACGCATTTCTCCAGAAAAGCATAGCTACGAAGTACGTTCTTATTCTTATGTCCTTTTCATTTTTTTATTTGGTCTTCTCAGTATATTTCAAGCGCCAAATAGTTTTGCAGATTCCCATAAGTCTGCTGAGAAAGAAATTGCGTTGTGGGGTGGTTCTTTAAGTCGTAACATGATATCGGACGAGAAAAACATCCTCGCAAAGTGGGATCTGGCAACAGGTGAAAATATCAAATGGGTAGCAGAACTCGGTTCACAAAGTTATGCGGGACCTCTAATCAGCGGCGGTAAAGTGTTTGTCGGGACTAATAACGATGCTCTAAAAAATCCGAAATTAACGGGTGACCGTGGGAATATCATGGCGTTTCGTGAATCCGATGGCGAATTTCTGTGGCAAATTACACACACAAAACTCCTTTCTGGGCGTGTTAATGATTGGCCACTGCAGGGAATCTGTTCAACGCCTTATATTGAAGGGGATCGGCTCTACTACATCTCTAACCGTTGTGAAGTTGTTTGTGTTGATACAGAAGGCTTTTTGGACGGTGAAAACGACGGTCCCTTTAAAGATGAAACTGAGACGAGCGAAATTGACGGTGACATTATCTGGATTTACGATATGATGGACGAGTTAGATGTTTTTCCACACAACCTTGCTACCTGTTCGCCACTTGCTGTAGGCGACCTGCTTTTCTTGGAAACAAGCAACGGTGTTGATGAAACACATATCCACATTCCTGTTCCCGATGCTCCGAGTTTTATTGCCCTAAATAAAAACACAGGTGAACTTGTTTGGGAAGATGCTTCCCCTGGCGAAAATATACTGCACGGGCAGTGGTCAAATCCTGCTTACGGGGTTATCAAAGGTGTTCCGCAGGTAATTATTCCTGGCGGTGATGGTTGGGTCTACTCGTTTGAACCGGCAACCGGAAAGATTATCTGGCAGTTTGACTGCAACCCGAAAGATTCTGAATGGGAACTTGGGGGGCGTGGCACACGGAACAATATTATTTCAACCCCAGTCATTCATGACAACAAAGTCTATCTCGCTGTTGGACAAGACCCAGAACACGGAGAAGGTGTCGGACACCTCTGGTGCATTGATGCATCACAAAAGGGTGATGTTACCTCAACCGCTGCGGTTTGGCACTTTGGTAACGAACAATTTAATCGCACAATGTCAACCGTTGCTATCCATGAGGGACTTCTCTACATCGCTGACTTAAGCGGATTCCTCTACTGCTTGGATGTGAAAACAGGCGACCTTTTTTGGACACATGACACGTTTGCTGCTATCTGGGGCTCACCCTATGTTGTAGACGGCAAAGTCTACCTCGGTGATGAAGATGGTGATGTTGTCATCTTAAAAACAGGTAAAGTCAAAGAAGTGCTGTTTGAAACTAATATGGGGAGTTCGGTTTATACCACACCTGTAGCAAAGGATGGTGTGCTTTACATCGTAACCCGTAATCAGTTGATTGCAATTTCTGAAGGGAATTAACTAACAATCCCAAGCATTTATGCTTGGGTCCAAAAACGTTTGACATTCGGAGATTTTTTGTGGTATACTTATAGGACTGACTCCGTGACGGATTTGTTAGGTCCGTCACACCACTAACAATGGGAGTCAGAAACCCAGAGGAGTCAGATATGTCCTTCAAAACCCATAAAATCGCATTAGCGCCAACATTTAGAGAAAGACGCTGGTTTGCTTCTCAATGTGGGTATGCTCGATTTGCCTATAATCATGCTTTATCCGATTTTAAGGCAGGCTTAGAGAATGATAGCTTTCAATCGTGGCAAATGCTAAATGTCAATTTCAATAAGACGAAAAAACGTTATGATTGGACACGTTCACAAGATCAAAGAGCTGCGTTATATGCTATCAAGCATCTGGGTCAAGGTATTGCGAATTGGGTATCCAAGCGTGCGAAGTTTCCAAGATTCAAGGGGCGTGGACATAAGCAAAGTTACACAACAGACGAACAATCCGTGCGAGTCCAAGGCAAGCGTATCAAGTTGCCGAAAATCGGATGGATAAAAATGCGTGAAGCGTTGCGTTTTGTTGGCAAGATAATCAAGGTTACGATCTCAAGAACAGCCCATCGTTGGTTTGTATCTATCACCGTGGAAACAGGGGACACCGGACTTGTTGACACCTCAACACACCCTGTTATCGGTATAGACGTAGGCATTAATACACTGGCCACCTTGAGTGATGGCACGCAATATGATAATCCGAGACCGCTAAAACGCTATGAGCGCAAGCTCAGGCGGGAACAACGTAAGTTAAGTCGCAAAG
>PYJA01000032.1:0-32579 GCA_003635185.1 Candidatus Poribacteria bacterium
CGCTCATGTAAAAAGTTTGTGCTTTTAGTTTCGTTGTGCTATAGTATAGTCTATGGATTTTCCAATAGTTTCTTTAATAGATGATGAACGCGCGGAGGAATGGTTGCTAAATCATTTCCATCCACAAGGGTTACACTGTCCACACTGTGATGCGGGCGTGACGGAGGCACGCAAATTCCGAAAAACAGAAACAAGTCGTTTGCAAGTTTATCGCTGTCGTGTGTGTGATGGTGTCTATAACTTATATAGTGGGACAGTGTTTGCTCAAAAGCAGTTTCGTCCTTCACAAGTTGTTCTGCTTTTGCGCGGTTTTTGCAAAGGTGCTTCTTCCTCACAACTCTCACGTGAACTCGGGATAAGTTTTCCAACGGTGCTGTCTATAAGGCGGGTTCTTCAAGATGCTGCCCAGATGCTGCAACCGGAGGATGCTTTGCCGGACACTGAGATAGAAACAGATGAGATGTTTCAAAATGCGGGTGAAAAAGGCGAACCGCATAAAGACCCAGAGGATCCCCCGCGTCGGCGTGGGAATAAACGGAGAGGTCATGGCACTTATGCGAATGATCGTCCCCCTATAGTCGGCACAATAGGGCGCAAAAGCAAGCGCGTCCGGTTGCGTGTGGCACATCGGACTGATAGTGCGACCCTCTCCGCACACGTGCATCAGTTCACGCTCCCCCTGGCTATTGTCCGGACAGATGGATGGCGTGGCTATAACGGTATTGATCGTTCCCATGCGATAGTGTGTCATAGTGATGGTGAATGGGCAAGAGATGACGATGCGGATGGGATTTGCGAAACTCACATCAACACGATTGAAGGTGTGTGGACAACGGTGCGTAACTTTCTCCGTCCCTTTCGCGGTGTTCATAAAAAGTTCCTTTCAGGATATATCGCTATCTGTGAATTTGTTATTAACCTCAAATCTGTCACCGTTGAGTTTATATCAAAACTTGTCAAACGCACTAAATCTTAATATGAGCCAACATATTTTGGATTGGACTATAAACGGATCCGTAATTTTATGTTTCACAACTCAATAGTTATCTTGAATTGAAATAACAACGCGGCGCATATCACCTTCACCTTGACTAAACGTTGAGACAGTGTCGTCCGATTTTAGGGCAAGATGAATCACGCGTCTATCCTTAGCATTCATAGGCGCAAGAACAACATCCTGACGTGTCCGTTTGACTTTTGCTGCAACTTGATGTGCCATGTCTACGAGTGTCTGTTCTCTGCGCTTGCGATAACCTTCGGTATCAACAAATATCTTTTTCTTGGCGAGTGCATTTTTATTGATGATACAATTGAGGATACGTTCAATAGCATCAAGGGTCTGTCCATGCTTGCCGATCAGAAGTGCTGGCGAATCAGAAACCATATTGAGGTGCAGACTGCCTTCAATATAGTTGGATTCAACTTCCCCCTCAATTCCAATTCGCGTGAGTATTTCCTTCAAAACGGTTTCTGGTGCAGTAGAAATATCTTCCTTAAGAGTAGCCCGAATTTTTGCGGGTTTCGCGCCAAAACTCAAAATGCCTTTAGTCGGTTCATTAATTATGATGATGTTAACCTGTTCACGCGTTGCTTCAAGCTGTGTCAGTGCAGTATCAATTGCCTCTTCCACAGTTTCGGCTTCAGTTTCTATATAGTTTTGCAATTGGCAGCCCTCCTTATTCACATAAAACTAATTGAAAACATCATTTCGTTTTGCGTTTCGGTAGTGTGTTTTCCTGTTTGTCGGATTCGCCATCATGGAAAAATTTTGTTTGTATTTGTTGTTGCGCTACAGTAAAGACACTATTACATAACCAGTATAACACAAACCCGGAAGCCCAGTTATAAAACATGAAGACAAAGATAAGCGGCAAAAACTGCATAATTTTGGCTTGTGTATTACTGGTAGTGGGCGTAGCAGACATTCCGCCGACAAATTTCTGCTGGAGCCATGCTGTGAGTCCATTCAGAAGCGGTAAGAATCGGATAGAGTCTATTTCTATAAAGATTAGCGGTATCGTAAATGGAAGTTTGAATAATGTATCTGGTGCTGAGAGGTCATTAATCCAAAAGAGGAAAGGCGCACCTCGCAATTCAACGGCACTTCTAAGCAGGGCATAGAGTGCTAAAAAAATGGGGAGTTGTGGTAGCCAAGGAATACAACCGCCCAACGGGTTCACTCCATTTTCTTTGTAAATCCGCATTGTAGCTTTATTTAGTTTTTGCGGGTCGTCTCGATATTTTTCCCGCAATTCAGTCAATTGCGGCTGGAGGTCGCTCATTTTCTTCATGGAAACATGCGCTTTCCGGGTAAGCGGGAAGGAAATCACCTTCACTAATGCGGTCATCAGGATAATCGCTATGCCATAGTTTCGGAAGATGTTGTGCAACCCGTTGACTACCCACAACATTGCCCATGCCACGGGACTGAAAAATCCGAAATCTATGATTTTTGAGAGATGAATTGAATTTTCGGGCGCATTCGGAGCAGTAATAGACTTCAATAATGCGTCGTCCTTGGGACCAATATAGAGACGGAAAGCATGGGTCCGCTTTTGCTGAGCCGGCAGTTTAAAAAGAGGGACTGTCAAAACAGCTGTCTCTGTCGGTGCTGCAACAAGCATATTTGTTGTCTCATTTACCTTTGCAGTATCCAGTGTATAGGTAGCCTCAAGTCGTGGGTCCGGGATCATGAAGGCACTAAAGTACTTGCTGCTAATGCCTGCCCAGAGTGCATTTGCTGAAGCATTTTCATCTTTCAACTTTTTAGTGGGTTTTCCTTCACCAATATAGGTTTTTGCCCCTTCAGCGTTTTTATCAAATCCATCACGTTTGTTGCGCTTTTTTTCATGGATGAGCAGGTCGGCATTAATTCCTGGGCCCCAACGGAGTTCATACCCATTCCATTCTTCATTTCCCCCAATTCTCAACGGCTCAGAAGCATCAGACACATTTTCGAACGTCAAGGCTAAATCGACGGTATAACTATCGTTATAAAAAGTAAACTGTTTGGCAACTTTCAGTTGCTTCCCAATCGTCGTCGTGAAGGTTAGCGTTCCCTCTTGTTGTGTATCTGATAGTTGAATTCCTTGGGGTTTGTCAGCTTGCCATTTAGCACCAACTAAATCAATTTGTAAATTGGTATTTCCGAAACGGAGGGCAAGACAGTTAAGTGCTGTTTCAGGAATAAGGTTTAACGGTACGTCTTTGGCAATGTCTGATCTGTCGGGAAAACGTAAATCGCCCTTTTCATTTTTTTCTACCAGTTTCCATCGCTTAGCTATAGCCAATTTTTCGTTAAAAGTGATGTCGTAAATAGCAGTTTTGACGTGTACTTCAGGATCGTCCGGACTCTCTTGAGGTGTTATCAGTAGGTCCGAATCAGTAGAGTCCTCTTCCTCTTTTTCAAGTTCTGCTCCTTGAGGTGTGTCGCTTGGTGCTATCTGTTCAGTTATTGAAGGGTCGTTCTGTTCTGGTACGAAGCGATTGCCAAATATTAGGCTCCATCCAATCATTACACCAATCATTAGAACAAGTGCGAGAATATAACGTGCTCCCATTTAATTTTAGATGCTCCTCTATCTTATTATAGTGTGGGCTGTAGTTCGCCGGACGCTGAATGTCACTATACGTTCAGCGTATATTTGCTATTGAAGCGGGTCAAAACCCCCTGGGTGGTAGGGATGGCATTTTGCCAATCGTTTTAATGTTAACCAACTGCCTTTTAAGACACCATATTGTTCAAAGGCTTGCTGTGCGTAGTGTGAACAAGTCGGATGGAAACGACACGTTGGCGGAAAAAGTGGGGAGATAAAGCGGCGATACCCGCGGATAGCGTAAAGAATTAATCGGCTCATTTTTTTAGATAACCGTTCATTTGCAAGAGATGTTTTTAGACTCTAACGAGTTTTTTATTGATATTGATTAGATTATATTTAAAATTTTTGAAAAGGTTCACGCTGCCAAGTCCTTCTATAACCCACCTTTCCCGGTACCATGATGAATGCTCTATAGAACACTTGGCGTAAACTATCTTCAGCTTCCTGTCCTGAAAGATCAACGGCATCTTTTCTGCCTACAACCACAATATCGTAATGGGGCAGAAGTCCAGGCTTAAGCATGCGAAACGCTTCACGTATGAGGCGTCTGACACGGTTTCGCGTGACACTGTTGCCTACTTTTTTACTGACTGTTATTCCTAACCGAGATTGACTAAATCCTGTGCGGTAGACATAGATAACGAAGTGGGGACTCCAATTCTTTCTCCCTTTTTTATATGCTCTCTGAAATTCCCATGACTTCTTCAGCCTCTCCGGATGTGGTTGATACGGCATAATCTTAGGCTCTATTCAGATTGGTAGCACCTTCTCCTTCACACAAATCTACAAGGTTGTCCTATTATACCAGATTAATTGGATTTATCTTCTTATCTTATCATTAGGGGCGTTTACAAAACGCCCCTACCGAGAGGAATCGCGTTAATTGGGTATTATTTATACAACATAACTTGAATAAGAAGCTGTCTCTTCACCTCAATTAATATAGAGATACTTTTTCCAAGACGGATGGTAACCCCGAAAATGACGGTTGAGTTGCAAATACGTCAAGATTGAAGGCGTTTTTGGTGCTCTTTTCAACTTGAAATGTGTCTCATGAAGCATCTGATTGCCTTTGTTATTGTTGCAGCGTTTACAAGCTGTCACAACATTTTCCCAGGTTGTCTTGCCGCCTTTTGAAATCGGAATAACGTGGTCAAGTGTGAGCAGAGAAGCAGAAAACTGGCGATGGCAATATTGACAGGTGTGCTGGTCGCGCGCAAGGACATTCTTGCGAGAAAACTTGACAACACTGCGCGGCACATGCACATAGTTCACCAAACGAATTACATGCGGTACTTTGACAATAGCCGAAGGTGACCGAATTTCTGATTCGGACACTTCCTCTGTCTGAGCAGTGCCCTTGAAAACCATCTTCAAGGCTCGCCTGAGATTGCAAACGTTGATTGCTTCATAACTGGCATTTAGCACTAAAACAGGTACTTCCACTCGCCTGTCCTCCTACAAGCAAGCATTCTGATTTCAGTTACATACTATTTTAACACATCTACGAGGGAATTGCAACTAAAATCTATTTGGGTGTGTAAAGTTTTTTGCATGTGCGTTGTCTGAATCGCGGATTATTGCCAAATCAACGGTATGAATCATGGCGAATGCCATATGCGCATTCGTCTTTAGGCATTCCCCGGATTTCACCGATTGCGCGGATCATAAGCCTGGAGATGTCAAGTCGTTTTTCGTCTGGACGATGTTCCTCATCCAATAGCCCGTTTCTGTCCCGTCCTTTTCCAGATTGCGCTTCGGGGGATAGCACAAACTGGAAGTTTATGGGCCAAAACGCCTGCGAGTTTTGGCATCATCCACGGTAATCCGCAATTCTGACAAGTTTTGATGTGTCTTCCTGATGGGGCAATGCTCTGTGTGACAAAAACTTTACACACCCAACGGACAATCATAATTTGCAATATCACCTTAGATATGGTAAAATATAACGAGTCAAAACGAAAACAGAACGATTTGGAGGAAATTGATGTATAAAATCGGTCTCATACCAGGAGACGGAATTGGCCCCGAAGTAACACGCGAAGCAATGAAGGTCTTCGGGGCGGCAGCTGCACAGGAAGGTTTTAAATACGAAACTGTTGAATATGATGTCGGCGGCGACCGATATCTGGCAACCGGCGAAGTGTTACCCGATTCAGTGCTTGAAGAACTGCGTGAACTTGATGCTATTTATCTCGGTGCAATCGGACATCCGGATGTCAAACCCGGTATTTTAGAAAAAGGAATTCTGCTAAAGGTACGGTTTGAGCTTGATCTCTATATTAACTTGCGTCCTGTAAAACTCTATCCGGGTGTACCTACACCTTTGAAGGACAAAGGTCCGGAAGATATTGATTTTATTGTCGTGCGTGAAAATACGGAAGGACTATACTCTGGAATCGGTGGCTTTCTGAAACGCGGTACGCGCGATGAAGTCGCAATTCAACAGATGATTAATACCTACAAAGGTGTGGAACGATGCGTCCGCTATGCGTATGAACTCACCCGCAAACGCAACAAGACCAATACCTTAACCTCATGCGATAAAGCCAACGTGCTTACCTACGCACATGACTTGTGGCGACGCGTCTTTGACGAAGTAGGCGAAGATTATCCAGATATTAAAAGAGAATATGCGATTGTTGATGCGACAACGATGTGGATGGTCAAAAATCCGGAATGGTTTGATGTGATTGTCACCTGTAATATGTTCGGAGACATCATAACGGATCTCGGCGCAATGATTCAAGGCGGTATGGGAGTGGCAGCATCAGGCAATTTGAATCCAGAAAGCGTTGCGATGTTTGAACCGATTCACGGTTCTGCCCCACGTTATACCGGCAAAAATCAGATTAACCCAATCGCTGCTGTCAGCGCAGCAGGTATGATGCTTGACCACCTTGGACATGCTGGCGCGGCAGCAAAAGTGGAAAAATCTATCAGCGATCTGCTTGCCAGCGGAAAAATTAAGGACCTTGGGGCTGGAAGAATGGGATACACAACTGAACAAGTTGGAGACCTAATCGCAGAAGGTTTGTAACTTATGCTAATTGTGCGGTAAAATTAATCCGATTTGAAGTGCGAGTCCACTTGTTAAAGGTATACATGTCGAAAGCACTCAACATTTTGTAGCCTGCTGCTTTGAGCAATTCATTCACCGTCTGCACTTCAAAAATTCGTTGCTGGTGAACCTCTTCATAACGTCTAAACAACTCACCTTCACGAATAAAAAATGTTAGGAAAGTTCGGCACATCTTGGAGTGGTAGTGATAATTATTTTTCCAGATATAGGAATAATCTTCGTGGTTTTCGGAAAATGTTTTGTTGTGGAAATGTTGGACGATATTGCGTTCAGTCGTAACATCAAAGATAAACAATCCATCTTGGGCAAGATGTTCAGTCACAGTTTCAAACATACCACTTAATTCATTTTCGTTAGATGCATAATTTATGCTGTCATAGGTGCAAAGGATCGCGTCAAACTGCTGATCTAACCGGAAATTGAGCATATCCCCATGATGAAAAGTGATTTGTAAATTGTGATCTGTGGTTTTTTCACGAGCAATGTTCAACATTCCTTTTGCCCTATCAACACCAGTCATTTCATATCCTTTTGCTGCTAACAAGACGGTTAATGCGCCTGTGCCGCACGCCAAATCGAGGATATTACGGGGTTTACAATCATACATTTTAAAAAGCGATTCTATGTAATCGCACCATCGTAGGTAGTTGACATTCCGCATCATCCGGTCATAAGCATAGGCAAATTTTTCATAAGGTGGTGTTAATAACATCAATATCAATTACTCAATTCCTGTTTGTATCCGACAGCAGCATTGAGCATCCTCAGGAGGGTATTAATTTCCTCTGGGTCCCAGGTTTCATCATCGTTCGCTTCAAGAGCATAATCCCCGGCATCTTTTATTTTTCGAAGATTGATTTTTCTGGTGATAAAACTAAATGGTAGTTGTTGCGCCACGCTTTTGACTCTTTCAATTGTTTCTATTATATGATTACGGTTTACACCTTCTGGCGCTTGCTTAACCATAGCAATCTTCAACGTATCCGCACCAAAATTAAAAAGTGTTGTGATGATAAACCACTGCAGAATTGAAAGGCCGACCATGAATATCAATAAAATAGTTAACGCTTTGGTCAGATGGCGTTTCCAATTTCGCTTTTCTGTGCTCATTTTGAATTTACCTCTATATTTTTCTTAAAACTAACGCGTGAACTTGGTAAAGGTTTTGTAGAGCAAACTGTTAGTTTGCGTTCCACAGATGCACAAACTAACAGTTTGTGCTACAAACGATAGCATATATTAGCATTATACATGAATGTTGTCAAGGGTGTAAATTTTTATTAATTTCTGAATGCGCGTGTAGCATTCAGCGTCAACGAAAAAGTGTCAGGTATAGTATGAAAATTGGTATAGTAGGGAGACCTCATGTGGGGAAAACCACCGTTTTCAACGCTTTAGCACATTCTAACGCTGAAATTGGGGGGTACACCAGCAAAAAACAGGTCAATCTTAGCACTGTCCCTGTGCCAGATAACCGTTTAGAACCTTTAGCAAAGGTTTTTGAATCTAACAAAATCGTACCCGCGACGATTGATTACATAGATGGTGGCGGCACTTCTCGCGCAGCAATTAATACGAATGTTGAAAGCCCTCAGCGCACAGAGTTAGATGCCGAAGTGCTTGGTGAGTTACGCACTGTTGATGCACTCGCGCATGTTGTTAGGCTTTTTGAAGATGAAACGGTACCTCACGTTGATGGAAACGTTGATGCTGAAAGAGATATTGAATTTGTTGATTTAGAATTTGCATTCGCCGACCTCCAAATTGCTGAAGGGCGAATCAATAGGCTCGAAAAACTCCTAAAAAACCAGAAGTCTGCTGAACATCAAAATGAACTTCGGATTTTAGAAGAATGTAAACAAACCCTTGAAGATGGAAAACCACTACGTGCTCTCACTATATCAGAAATTGATGAAAAACTAATACGTGGTTATGGTTTCTTAACACAAAAACCGCTGCTACTTATTTGCAACATCAGCGAAACGCAATTACAGGAAGCGGATAAAATTTTTAAGCGTTTTGCAGAATATGAAGCACGCCAACAGACTGCAGTCATCGTACTCGCAGCACAATTAGAGATGGAAATTGCACAACTTGATTCATCAGATGCTGAAGCATTTATGGCTGAAATGGGATTGAATGAATCCGCTTTAGAAAGGTTTATACAGACATCGTCCCAATTAATGGGCTTGATTACATTTTTTACAGGAGGAGAAAAAGAGACACGGGCATGGACACTTCGGAGTGGGCAAACTGCTGTTGAAGCTGCAGGACTAATTCATACCGATTTTGAACGCGGTTTTGTTCGTTCAGAGTGCATTAACTGGGCAGATTTAACTGCTTGTGGCAGTTACACTCAAGCACGTAGTAAAGGACTATTAAGAGTGGAGGGAAAAACATATCCGGTTCAAGAGGGTGATGTCTTGACAATTTTAGCAAACCCTACTAATTGATTTTAAATATGGGTTGAAAATAGTACGTATTACTGAAAATAGAAAATGGAAGAAAATAGAAAAAAATCTGCTGAGGAGCAGAATCAAAATGTCACCCGTACTGCTGGAATTGTCAGCTTAGCGGTAATGGGGTCAAGGGTCTTAGGTCTTGCCCGAGAAATGGCAATTTTTTATTATTTTCCGACAAAATTGGGAGCCGCCGCCTTTCATCTTGCCTTCCGCATCCCAAATTTCCTGCGCGATATGTTCGGTGAAGGTATTTTAAGCAAAGCGTTTATCACGACTTTTCTTGCAACTGAAGCTGAAGATGGCGAACAAGCAGCGTGGAATCTCGCTAACCGCATTTTTAATCTGACATGTCTCGTCTTGATTTGCATTACCGTGCTCGGCATCATTTTTGCTCCTACTCTTGTTGATATTTTAGCACGCGAAGATTTTGATGAAACATTAGATAGTAACGAACACTACGGATTTTCGACAAAAATAGAATTAACTATCTACCTCACACGCTTGATGTTTCCCTACCTACTATTTGTTTCGCTTGCTGCAATTGCGATGGGATTATTGAACAGCAAGGGAAAATTCGGTATTCCAGCGTGTGCTTCCTCCTTTTTTAACCTCAGTTCACTTCTGATCGGTATTAGTGGTTACTATCTTTTTAAAAAGATTGGCATGCATCCAACAATAGGCATGGCTGCCGGTGTTGTTGTCGGCGGAATTGCACAATTTTTTATTCAAGTTCCATCAATGTACCGGGTCGGATTTAGGTATAAACCGTTATTAAATTTTCGGGATCCAAGAGTGCTGGAGGTGTTACGATTGATGGGGCCTGCTATTTTAGGTGTGGCAGCAGTGCCTATCAATCAACTTACAAATACGTGGTTTATTACCTCAGGTGACGAATGGTTGCCGTGGATCCAAGGTGCATACCGCATTATGCATCTGCCGCTCGGCATATTCGGTGTAGCGATTTCAACCGTAGCGCTACCGCAACTCGCAAAGTTCGCTAACGCAGGTGATACGGAACAGTTCCGCAACGCACTCGCTTACGCGCTACGTTTGATGCTAACCGTAATTTTACCGGCATCAATAGGATTGATGGTGCTTTCCGAACCGATTTGTCGCTTGCTTTACGAACGCGGTGCCTTCATAGAATCAGATACAATCGGTACAGGAGGTGTCTTGTTCGTCTATGCATTCGGCTTATGCGGTTTTTCCGCTCTCAAGATCGTTACAGATGGATTTTACGCGCACAAGGATATTCGTGCCCCTGTCATAGTCAGTCTTTGTGGTGTTGCACTTAATATCTTGCTCAATTATCTGTTTATTTTTCGCGGACTTTTTTTAGACCCGCGGGCGGTAGTGTTCTCAACTGTGTTGACTGTGACACTCAATAGTGCTGTTTTACTGTTTCTGCTCCGTCGCAAAGTTGGACGATTAGGACTTCGGGCAGTTGTCCTATTGACACTCAAAATATTGATTGCTTCAGCGGTGATGGGCGTTGTGTGCTGGGTAACAAACGGCTTTGTTGAACAAGATTTGCTCGGTACTGAGGGCATCGTGCCTCGCGTTGCTAATGTGTTTGTACCGATTGTGTTTAGTGTGTTGGCACTCGCGGGGATGTATAAGGTGTTAAGAGTCACGGAGTTTGACGATATTTTGAACATATTTAAACGAAGATTCCGCAATCAATAAAATATGAGAAAGGAGATATATGCTAACAAAACGGATTATCCCATGTTTAGACGTACGCGCAGGAAAAGTTACCAAAGGCATTGCGTTCAAAGGCAATGTTGACGTTGGTGATCCGGTGGAGATGGCGCGTTTTTATTATGAAGGTGGGGCAGACGAGCTTGTCTTTTACGACATCACCGCCAGCAATGAACGTCGCGATATTATGATTGATGTTGTCTCTGCTGTTGCGGAGGAAATATTTATCCCGTTTTCTGTTGGTGGTGGGTTGCGTACCCTTGAGGATATGCGGCGTGTGCTACTTGCAGGTGCCGAAAAGGTGAGTATAGATTCGGGTGCCGTGCGAAATCCTGATATTATTTCTGAAGGCGCACGTGCCTTCGGTAGCCAGTGTGTTGTGTTAAGCATGCAGGTGAAAAAGGTCTCTAAAAGTGAACAGATTCCAAGCGGTTATGAAATCTATATTGATGGCGGCCGTAAACCTGTCGGTTGGGATGCGCTGGAATGGGCTGCTCGCGGTGTCGACTTGGGCGCAGGTGAAATTGTTGTCAACAGCATTGATGCCGATGGCACGAAGGCAGGCTATGAACTGGAATTAACGGGTGCTATTGCAGACCTCGTGCCGGTTCCTGTTATTGCTTCAGGGGGAGCAGGAAATCCGCAACACTTACGCGATGTTTTTGTTGAGAGCAATGCTGATGCCGCGATTGTTGCTTCTATCACACACTACGGCGAATTCACAATTGAAAGTATCAAAACCTATCTATCGGATGAAGGTGTGAGTGTCCGCGATACGTGGTAAAAGTTCAGATAGTTCGGTAGTCTCTGTAGGTCGAGAAAATAAAACATCAAGGAAATTGCATCACAACAAAAACGCTCAATTGGAATCTGGCTGCACCTTCTCCTGAAGGCAAGCATCCCAATAAGCCACAGTATATTTTTTTACATCCTCAGGTTGGTTATCTTGTTCAAGATAGTTTTCAATCCAATTTAACAAACGCTGGCGTGGAGCTTCTCTAATCTCACCGATGCTTTCATCATAGATGATGTCGCGAAAATCGGAAAGCGTGTCAGCTTCTAACTGTAAATCAGGTTGAAAATATACCGTTAAATTTGCCATCAAGCTGAGCGTTAATGTTTGGATAGGGTCAACAGCGATGCTAAGTGGCGGGTCAATCGTAAAAATATCTTCAAGTGGCAACGCTTGGACATAGGAACACCGCGCCTCAATATAATCCAACTGCTGACGGACAATCTCCATATCAGAAAGATTAGTGAAGGTGCGCGGTGGATGGTTGTTCTTGATTGTGATTTGTGCTGTGGTGATAGTTGTATTGTATGCGGCTAAGGCATCTAAAAATTTTGCTTCGGCATGGTTATAAATACGGATGCTGTCAATGTCAAGGTGAGAGAGGGACTCATCTGGTTCAATTATCGCGTGTTCAAGAATATGGCTGGCTTTTGTTAATAATTTATCTGTAAGTGTATTACCGATTTGGAAAAACTTAACAATGGGGTTCGCAAGTAGCACGTTAACTGCTTTGTCCAAATTTCCCTTGCTTCCGTATTCTAACCCTAAACTCGTCAATGCAAAGGCATTTTGAATTTGTGCGCGAAGGTCAGACTCGTTGGAAAGGTCAGCAACCTTCATCGTAATCAGTTTATGTGCCAGCGCGGCAATATCCTCGGAAAGCGACTCCGATTTTTCAGAGTCAATTCTGCCGAGGGCATCGCCGTGCAGCATTGTGCGTGCCAAGAAAGACTGCCCATCAATGACAGCGTCAGCCACGAGGGAAAATTTATTCGTCTGCATTCTCCTCTTCATCCTCAGCAAGTTCAAGTGAATCCAAATCAACCTGCTGTTTCAAGTCAGATTCAGTGACACTGATTCCAGCCTCACTATCCCGTGCTTTGACTCGTTCTGCTCTTTCCGCAGCTGCCTTTTCTAATGCGGAAACTAATTCTTTGTCTGCATCTGCTTCCTTGTCAATAGCGAAAATATCTCGCATAAGTCGATTGAAAAGGTCTGCATCTGCTTCCCAGATCGCATTGAGGATCGCTCTGGCTTGTTCATCTTTGCAGTCTATTGAGGGAGAGCTTGGGTCAATGATGCCCTCTTCTATCATCATTGCACCGAGAGTGCCTTTTAGTTTCACACGATCTTTGAGGAGCCCCGCAAGAATACGCAGATCTATTTGGCCGAGGAATCGGCTCAGGTCATCTCTCTCACATTCAGATAGCTCAAAAAGCCACAAACTTAGCGACTTTTCATCTAACTTTCCATCGCGCCAAATCGCAATGTCAATGATTTCTTCAAATTGTTCATTGGATAAACACGGTAATAAACCACAAGCGAGCCCTGTTCCAAGTAAAGTGTCTAACACCTGTAGAACATCTTCGGTAGGACTATCCTGAATTAACTCTGTGCAGTCTGGTACAAGATAATATAATTCTTCTCGTTGTTTCGGGTTCCGAGTGGCACGGATAATTTCGAGTTGTTGTTCTTTTTCGTAACTTTGGAAAAGTTGTTCTGCTTCGCGTGTGGGGAGTGATAATAGTTTCTTGGCTTCTGATTGTGGAATAACTAATTTCTGATTGCTCATACCAACCCTCCAAGCGGACAATGCAAAGTATCGCGCTCTTTTGTAGATAACTGATTATATTTAATATATTCTATCTTATGTCAATACCTTCGCCAATAATAGACATTCTGTTAGATTGTGTGTTGTAAAACCATTAGCGTCAATTTTTAGAAGTTAACTTTTCTGGGATTTCTTTAGTCCCGTAGGGACGATATGTTTATAGATAAACGTCTTGGAGCCCGCTTTAGTCCCGTAGGGACGATATGTGTAGAATAAACACACAAGATAAACATATCGTCCCTACGGGACTAAAGAAATGGGGGCAATCCTGATCTATAAACATATCGTCCCTACGGGACTGAAAAGGGGACACTCCAATCACAATGCATATTAATGATAGTTAAAAACACTTCAGCATAAACCTGAAGCTATTTTTATTCATGCAATTCTGCAATATGATAGATCAATGGTAGATCAACACTATATTCTCATAAAACTGAAGTACTAAAAAATGGCGAAGGTATTGATCTGTTAAAACTATTTTTAAAATCCATAAGGTAAAAAATGCTTCAGTATATGCATTTTTAGATCACCTAAACAAGTATAGCATATATCTTTAGAAGTCGTCAAGTATTTTAAGGGTGTGTAAAGTTTTTATAAAGAGCATATTGTCCGTTGAGTTTCGCTCTGTTCTACCCGATCTGCACATTGAATTAGGACGTTTACACGTCACATTTAGGACGTTTTGCACGTCCTAGGGACGTGCAGAAGTCAATCAGGGAAAGGATTGGGACGTGATTTTCAGTTTTTTTAATTTTCCTTTTCTTTATTCTTTAGTAATTTTGAGTATATTGAGAACACTATTTATTATGTGATAGTTATATTAACATAAACACGTTGGTTTGTCAAGTTAATTTCTAAAAAATCAGTGACAAAACTTTACACACCCGTATTTTAACAAAGTTGTGAGTGTCCATATTTTGGCACGATGTATACACTAACGTTTCTGACTTCCATTAGGAACAATATACATTGGATCCACTGTGGTTGCCTTTCATACAATCTATAGCGGTTTAACTTTACACACCTTCATATCACACGTATAATTGAGATAAGATTTAATTAGGATTAAGTAAGGTATCCACTTATGAAAACGAACAGGATGATTTTATTAGGTTTACTGTTATTAGGACTTTTAATCTCGTGTATAGTGATTCCATGTCAGATAGTTGCCGAAGAATCGATCGCACCTACAGCCGACGTAATTTCTGAGAAAATAAGACCTTCTATAGTATTAGTTAAGGGTGATTTTAGTTTTGCAAGCGGCTTTTTTGTTGCTCGTGACAAGATCGCAACCAACCTACACTTTGCTGTATCTCGCGGGGCTATTGTCGTAAAATCTGCCGACACTACTAAAGAATGGACAGTTGAAGGTGTGACTGCGTATGATATGATAAATGACCTTGTCGTCCTAAAAATCTCAGGCGAAGGGATACCTCTTACGCTTGGCGATAGCAATGATGTAAGAATAGGTGAACCTGTTTTCGCAGTAGGGTACTCTGGAAGGAATTACAAAGTTACAGAAGGCACTATTCACAGTATCCGAAATCAGGATAAAAGGCTTGTAATGAAAATCAATACGTCTGGTGGGAGCAGTGGTAGTCCTATAGTAAATAGCAAAGGGCAAGTTGTGGGAGTGGACACTGTTGGATTCCCATCTTCTTATAGTTCCGCTATTCCCTCGAATCTACTTAGATCATTGCTTTCTCGGTCAGAGTCAACAGAACCTTTAGCACAGTGGCACAAAAGAAAACAGATTATCGCTTATCGTTATTATACGCAGGCAAACCATAAACATCAAAACAAGCACTATGAAAAAGCTATAGTTGACTTAAACAAAGCCCTTCAATTAAATTCTGCATTTGGTTACGCGTATTTTGGGCGTGCCAATTCAAAATTCGGACTGGCTCAGTCTGAAGTCAAGTTGAGAAATTTCGCAAAAGCACGTGTTTTATATCAAGAAATCGTTGAAGACCTTAATGAAACAATCAGACTACATCCGGGCTACGGCGATGCTTACGGCTTACGCGGGGCTGCAAAGTCTGATATAGGAAAGCTTGAATCCAACAAAGGAAATGCAGAGGAAGCACTAAGAATGTATGCAGCAGCAATTGAAGACTATGCTGAGGCAATCAAATTAGAGCCAAACGACTTTAGAACATACTACAATCGTGGACTAATGAAATCCAATCAAGGGACATCTAAAGTGAAGCAAAGGGATATAGCAGACGCACGAAGACTTTATCAAGAAGCAGTAGCAGATTTTACAACGGTTATCCGCCTTGAACCAGAGTTTGCAAAAGCATTCCACCAACGAGCATGGATAAAGAGCGAGATAGGAGAATTTGAGGTTGAAGAAGGACATCAGGTAGAAGCTTTAAAACTATATCATCAGGCAATAGAAGATCTTACTAAAATAACCCAACTTGAACCTGAATTTGCCAACGCATACGGTGATAGGGGTTGGGTAAAAAGCAAGGTGGCACAAATTCACGTCGAAAAAAGTCGTAAAGGACAAGCACGACAAATGTTTATAGGAGCAATAGAAGATTGTACGCAGGCGATACATTTAGATTCAGAATTCGCGTATGCATACAACAATCGCGGATGGGCGCAGTATTTACTTGGAAAGGCTGAAGTCGTATTCGGAGACTTGGACACATCTCAAGAATTATATGAAGCAGCGCTTATTGATATAGACAAATCCATCCAATTGGATTCGGATAATGCTTATGCCTACAGATATCGGGGAGTTACAAAGGTTGCGCTTGGTAACCTTCAGGATGCGATTGCAGATTTTGATAAAGCCATCCAGATAAACCCTGAATATGCTGAAGCCTATTATGATCGTGGGCGAGCAAAGGAAGCAATTGGACAAAAGGAAGCAGCAAAAGCAGATTTTGAAAAGGCGAAGGAATTAGACCCAAATGTGGGAAATGACGACAAAAAATAAAGTTAGAGGTTTCCATCTATGAAAACGAATAGGAAGATTTTATTAGGTTTATTGGCGTTAGGATTTTTGCTTTCCTGTGCGCTGGCTCTACACCAGATAGTTGCCGAAGAACCGATCGCACCTACACTGAACTTAACGTCAGAAAAAATAAGAGATTCTATAGTATTGATTGAAAGTGAAGGAGAATCAGGCACAGGTTTCTTTGTTAGTCCAAACAAGATTGCAACGAGCATTCATGTTGTGGCACACGCCGGTCCAATTTTGGTAAAATCACCTGATAAGGAAAAAAATTGGACAATAGAAGGTGTTGTTGCGTATGATGTGAAAAACAAACTTGTCATTCTAAAAGTCACAGATGAAGGCACGCAATTACCTTTGGGAGACAGTGATACGGTTCAAATCGGTGAGTCTGTTTCTATTCAGGGCTATCCCGATGAAAAATTCAGAACAGCGGAAGGGAGTATACAGACCATCCGAAAAAGTAATAAATGGTTCAGGGTAAAAGCAACTGCCACTATAGAGAGCAACGGCAGTCCAGTGCTTAACAGTGAGGGACAAGTCATCGGGTTTATCGTACCGTATGGTAAAGAATCTTACAGTTACGCTATTCCTTCAAATGTTCTTAAGGTAATACTTAACCAGTCTATACCAATAGAATCCTTGGCAGAGTGGCAGAAACGTAAACATATTCGCGCTGAGGCGTCCTACAGTTTAGGTGTAGAAAAACTTATTGTCAAAAATTATGTAGGAGCGAGAGTTGACTTTGATAAAGCCATTGAACTAAATCCTGAATATGTCCGCGCTTACTACGAGCGCGGAAGAGCTCAGGCTTATCTTGATGACTATGACAACGCTATAGCCTCCTGTACGCAAGTTCTCAAAATGGATCCGGATGAAGCTGATGCTTACTACCTCCGTGGGAGTATAAAGGCTCGAATCGGTGACTATACTGATGCGATAGTTGACCTTGATAAAGCCATTGAGCTTGATGCTCAGCACGCTGGTGCTTATAATAATCGGGGTGGTATGAAGTTCAGGCTTGGTGAATCCGAGACCGCAATCGGGAATGCTGATGCGGCACTGCGTCTATATGTAGCAGCGTTAGCCGATTGTGATAAAGCCATCCAAATTGACCCTGAGTATGCTGATGCCTACAACATTCGGGGCGGCGCGAAGTTAGCCCTTGATGACTTTGAAGGTGCATTACTTGATTTGAATAAAGCGATCCAGATTAATCCAAAGCATGTTGATGCTCATAGCAATCGAGGTTTGGCAAAGTATATAAATGGCACATTCGAATCTGACCGTGGAAATGTAGAGAAAGCGAAAGAGTTATATAAGGAGGCAATTAAAGACTACATGCAAGCCATCAAAATTGACGCTAAGTATGTGCGTGCTTACAAGAATCGCACAGAGGCAAAAAACAGGCTTGCTGAACTTAAAACAGCTCAAGGAGATATAGCAGGAGCGATTCTACTGTATAAGGAGGTAATTGAAGATCATACGCAAATAATACAGTTGAAGTTGACTACAGGGAATGTTGATGCATATAACTATCAAGCAAACACGAAGTTAACAATTGGTGAACTGGAGTCTATGCGCGGGAATACCGAAAAAGCGCAAAACTCATACAAGGCGGCGATTGAAGACTGGACGAAAACTATTGAGATAGACCCTCAGAATCTGTATGCTTATGAGAATCGTGCGAGAGCGAAATTTAGGCTTGGTGAATCTAAAGCAGCTCAAGGAGATATAACACGGATGCTTCAATTATATGAAGCGGCGATTGAAGACCACACCCAAGTGGTCCAATTTGACCCAATGCATGCTGATGCCTACTATTTTCGGGCAGTAATAAGGTCAATACTCGGTGATATGGAGGCTACACGCGGGAATACTGAGATAGCCCAAAGTTTGTATGAGGCGGCGGCTGAAGACTATACGCAAGCTATTACCATCAACCCGGAGTATGTTCCGGCTTACGATTCGCGAGCAAAGACGAAGGGGAGACTTGGACTTCTTGAACACTCCCAGGGGAATGTGGAAAAAGCGCTAAGGTTAACGGAGGCAGCAATTGAAGATTGGACGCGAACAATAGAGTTAGCACCTGAGTATGCTGATGCCTATGGAAATCGCGGTGCTGCAAAAGCTAATCTTGGTGACTTAGAAGGTGCAATAACCGACTTTGACAAAGCTATCCAGATTAATCCTGAAAATGCCCAATACTATTACAATCGCGCTCGTTTGAAAGAGGCACTTGGACAAAAGGAAGCAGCGAAAGCGGATTTTGAGAAGGCCAAAGAATTAGATCCGAACATAGGCAACGATCCTGGAAGATAATCTCTATCGCGATACTAAATATTCAGATCGACTGTTAGAGAATTTCTGTAATCCACTCACCATCATGGGCGGGATTATAGATTAACCCCTCTTTTATGTCAAGACAGAGATCAAGATGCTCCAGGATCATGTGCCCAACGAGAACAGGAGAGCCCTCAGGCAGATCGGTAATTTGCATCGTCCCTGTTCGTTCTAATATCGTAAATTGGACTTCCGAATAAAGGACGCGGTCAACGATGCCGGTAGCGGTACGTGCCCGCCTCGTTTCAATAGGTGTGAGGCCGAGTTGTTCAATGAGCGGTGTTGGTAAACAAAGTCCCGTTGCGCCCGTATCAACAAGGGCATCTGTGACCGTAAGTTTCCGTACATCTTCGGGATTCATAACGCCTAACTTTACAGCAACCAAATCATTTTGATTTTCGAGTTCAATTTGCGTAGTATGTCTCATTCTTTCAACTCCTATGTTTAATCCAAAAGCAGCTACGCAATACGAAAGGCATAAAGCCTTGCTCGGTTCAGAATGAAACGAAGCCGCAGCGGTAGCTGAGCGTCTGCTAACTTGGCAGATTTCCATTGCACCGAATGCCGGACGTTATCCTCTGTCAACGGAACACAGTCATCAATTGAAAAGCCAGGTTGCACCTGTCCATCAGCAGTTAACACCTCCACACTAATGTGACCACCACTTGCATTCGCATTAATTTCAAGTCCACCGTTTGGTATCTGCAACGGGACGGTTTCAACTATCCCTACAGTTTTGTCCGCATCAAGAGAAACAAAGCCATCTAACCGCCATTTGGCAAGTCCAATTGCTTTGTGCCTATCTTTCATCGCAGCGCCGTGGGTGTGCTCTGTTCCTGTATAATACCAGTGAATTTCATCGTCTGTGATGATGGGTTGTGTGGCAGTTCCCATAATCATACCGGTATCATAAGTGCCGCTTTCACCGCGTGGAATAATAGGCGTACAATCGGAGTCGGGGTAATCCCAATTAAAGCCGTCTCTGCTGCAGACCAATTGTGCATCAATCGGTCCATCAACGGGAATTTCATGCTCCGCTGCACCCGGTCCTGTCACATACAGCACGCCTGCGATTCCGATATAAATATTATGATAGAGAAAACCCGACATATTGTGGATTTCAGCACGATCCGCACCATATCGCTCTGCGCCAACTTCGTCATCCTTGTCTGTTGCACCGAACATCGGTTCAAGTGGTTTCCACGGTCCCTCCAATGCAGGACTTTCGGTATATGCTATCATGCGTCGTGCATCTTTATCTTTTCCGCGTATCAGTGCGTACGCTCGGAACAGAGAGGTTTTGTTATCATAGATAACATTGAATGCCCCTTCGTTGTTCCGTTCTGCAACTGGCTCCAGGTAGTCGGAATCGTCCCATCGGATACCATCAGGTGATGTAAGCAAGAACACATTACGATACCGCCTACAAAAACCGATCATCTTATACCGTTTTTGCGGATCCGATTCATTGTTATCACGGAATACGCACGCCCCATGCAGGTCCCATACGATGTTATTGTTTGGGTTTCCGTTGAATTCAAAAAGACCGAGATTCGGTTTCGTCCACGTCAATCCATCATCACTTTCAGCATAACATGTGAGATCACCTCGATCATTTTCAACAAACTTGCGTCCATATTCATCGTGGGTTTTTCCTCTGTATGTTGAGGGATTGCGATCTGGGCGCGGGACGTAAAGCCCAGGAATCTCATTCGCCTTAAACCGCCAATGCGGTCCCATGCGACACATATACCACATGCGATATTTGCCGTACACTGCATCGAACATCGTTGTGCCGTAGAGGTGCACACGTCTGGATTGGTCTGGTCCTCCGTGTTCCCACGGATTGTTCGGATCAGGTTCAAGTACGGGGACTTTATGCTTTACACATGGATGTAATATGCGTTTTACACCTTGTTTTGATGCGATAAGTGCGTCATCAATAAAGAGTTCTTTGCCTGTGCCAAGTGTGTGGACGGTGTTCAAATTCATATTTCCTTAAAGTTGATCAGGCGCGCTTACAAGTAAGTACCTACTTAGTTTTTATGGCACCCCACGTCGTGGCGATCTTACCATTCGCTTTCACATCAAGTATGTTCTTGATCAAGTTATTAATCTCATCCTCACTGAGAACGGTGTTGTAGATTCTGGCATCTTCAACGCGTGCAACTATCCAACCGTGGGCTATTCCATTGATGAGGGCGCGGGGACCAAAGAGCGCTTCCACATCACCTTCTACCCAAGTTCTAATTGGTCCTTGTGTATAGTCACCGATTATCTCGCCATTACGATATATCATAATTTTCGCGTTGCCGCCATCATCTTCATAGGAAATTGCTAATTGAATGAGTTTACCCGTTTCCGTCTCCGCAGGTCCATAAGCTACATTCGGGGTACGTCTAAAGAAACTACTACCGGCCATCCAATGTTTTTCATGCCTTTCGGCGTAAACAATAGCATCAAACATATCCGAACTGCTCTTATTTACTGCGATTGTTGCACCTTTTTTGACGTTAAGGTCGTCTAAATAGAGCCACGTCACCAAAGTTTTATCAGGACCGATATCCGGACCTTTGTATCCTGTTGTCAGTGCCCATTTATTATCACCCAGGTGCAATTGGCCATCTTTGGCTTGTGCACCTTTGAGCTCGATATCACCAAAATGACCTGTAAGGTCTTTCAGTTCATCCCCTTTTTCAAATGTCCAATGCCCAATCAAATCTTCTTTCCCTTCTCCCTGCCCGAATGCCGTAGAAAGAGAAAAACTGAGTAAAAAAGACACAGACAAGACACGGACGAAAGTGTGTAACAAGCGTTTCATGGTTACTACCTCCATTATTAATTGGGGTTAAGATTTCCAACAACTGCTGTAATTGAAATTAAGCATACCATACGAAATAAAAAATGTCACGTTTATTCCGATGATGAGTTATGGAAACTAAAATCCTATTGCTTGACACATACCCATTTTTTGCGTTAAAATTGAATTCGCTAAACATAAAACGCAATTATATATTAGAGGAATTTGATGAAAACACGAACAGAAAAAGATAGTTTAGGCAATGTAGAGGTGCCAGCGGATGCGTATTGGGGGGCACAAACACAGCGGGCATATATCAATTTTGACATCGGAGATGAGCATTTCCCACCTACATTCATCCGAGCACTTGCCATTATTAAGCACGCAGCCGCTACCGTCAATGCCGAACTCGGTGGTATTACCCCAGAAATAGCGGAACTCATTTGCCGTGCTGCAGACGAAGTGGCTAATGGCAATCTTGCCGACCAGTTTCCGCTTCGGATTTGGCAAACAGGTAGTGGCACACAGACACACATGAATATCAACGAAGTTATCGCAAACCGCGCAAATGAACTTGCAGGTGGTAGTCGTGGTATGAAATCCCCTGTACATCCGAATGATCATGTCAACCGTTCGCAGTCAACAAACGATGTTTTCCCAACTGCTATCCACATAGCGGTTGTTACGCAGTGCGTTGAACGTTTGTTGCCTGCAGCTGAGGCATTACAAGGCGCATTGGAAGATAAAGCACAGGAATTTTCGGATATTGTAAAAACAGGCAGGACGCATCTGATGGATGCAACGCCTTTGACGTTAGGGCAGGTATTCAGTGGGTATGCACAGCAGGTAGCACATGCACAGGAAGCGATTAGAAATACGTTGCCGCATCTCTATGAACTACCGATCGGTGGCACGGCAGTCGGAACGGGGTTGAATACACACCCAGATTATGCGGACGCAGTAGCATCTTACATAGCAAAACGCACAGGGCATCCGTATGTGAGCGCACCAAACAAGTTTGAAGCGTTAGGAAGTAGAGATGCACTCGTATCAGCAAGCGGTGCTATGAAACGTTTCGCCTGTGCCTTGTATAAGATTGCAAATGATATTCGGTGGTTAGGGAGCGGTCCCCGATGCGGTATCGGCGAATTGATTCTGCCCGAAAACGAACCGGGAAGTTCCATTATGCCCGGCAAAGTTAATCCGACACAGTGTGAGGCGATGACAATGGTTTGTGCACAAGTGATTGGGAATGATACAACGATTTCACTCGCTGGCAGTGCAGGCAACTTTGAATTGAACGTTTTTATGCCTGTGATAGCCTTCAATAGCCTACAATCGATTCGGTTGTTATCGGATGCATGTAATGCGTTCCGTCAGCATTGCGTTATTGGGCTCGAAGCGAATACATCGGTAATTGCTGGTTATCTGGAAGCGTCTTTGATGTTAGTGACAGCGTTGACACCACAGATAGGGTACGATGCGGCGGCAAAACTTGCACAAAAGGCACATCGGGAAGGGACTACACTCCGCGAAGTAGCCGTTGATGAGGGTGTATTAACAGCGGAAGAGTTTGATGCGCTTGTTGTACCGAGGGAAATGGTTGTGCCGAATCTATAGTAAATTGGTTAAAAAATGTGCTTTATCCTATATAAAGCACAACCGTTCCGGAATTTTGACAGAATATACATATATACATATACACATATACACATAAATTGAATGCTTGTCCGTCCAACATAGAGAATATAGTTGAATATCTTATCTGAAGATAGTTTAGGTTTCGGTCCTTTCTGCCGGACTGACAAAAAGGGTTTATATGCCGGTTAAAATCCTTAAGCGAAACTTGTTTCATGAATTGAAACTCAGTTATTTTTCAGTTGTTTTAGCCATAAGAGAACCTTTCGGACAATAAAATAGGACGGACATTAATAACTAATATATCTTTATTTTACCATATTTATAGATTTTACTCAATATGACTTCATACATAAAACCGAATTCTGTTTAACAAATGTAAATTTTTCTTGACACAGACTGTAAAACATGTTATGCTAAAATCACAATATTAATTGATGGAGAACACAATACTATGTCTGAAGAAAAAAAGAATGAAATCGCTCCTGTAGATGCTGAATATGAGGTTGTCGACCAAGTTGATGATCAAACGATAGTCGAACTGATGACTGGACAGACAATCCAAGATTATGTCTATTCTTTCAAACAAGGTGGACGCGTCGTTGAAGGGTTGACGTTGGCAGGTATTAACGAAGCAGCAAACCGTCGTGGCGGCATTCAGGTGGAAGAAAAAGACTATGAAGAAACTGAAAACTCTTGGATTGCGACTGTAAAAGCGGTTGATACAATAACCGGTTCCTCTCGCTACGGTGCGTGTGAACAACCGAAAATGAATGGAAATCGTCCCGATCCGTTCGCGTTTGTCAAAGCAATTCATAAGGCACAACGCAACGCCATCAAACAATTGATACCTGTCCCCGTAATTCGTGAAGTGTTGAACTTCTATCTGCGGCGTAAAACTGGAGGCGGCGACCCCAAGCAACAACCGCAGCCACAACAGTCCGGTGGTAATATCACTAATGCCCAAAAAGCCGCTTTTGCAATTGCGAATAAGTTATCGGAGCCACTCGAAAAGGAAAGCATCAGTAAGACAGACCTCTGGAACTATATCAAACGTAAGTACAGCGTAGAATCCCGAAACGACATGTCCGAACAACAGTGGACACAACTCTCCGCAGAACTCAAAGCTGCAGAAACGACACCGAAATTGCTTGACGAACTGTGTAAACGTATTAAGCAATTAAGCACGGCAAACGAGGAGAGCGAAGTGCCTACCGTCAAAGAAACGGACGAGACTGAAACTTACAATGAAACCGAGACTGAGCAAGAAGAAACCACCTCCGCTAAATTTTAGCATCCGAGAAAAACAATGCCTCTCAAAGCAGGATCCGCTACATCAAATATCACACCGCCACTCGGCACAGCAATTCCGGGTGGGTTCCGTCCGAGATACGCGCAAAACGTTGATGACGAACTGTCCGCTAAAGCACTCGTTATTCAAAACGACTCAACACGCATTGCACTTGTCACATGTGACCTTATCGCAGTGACACAGCACATGGTTGATGTCGCCAAGCAACGTATTGCAGACCGTTGTGACATCCCGCCAGAACATGTGATGGTCAATGCTACGCATACGCATACAGCCGTTGCAGTTGCTAACCTACTTGGTGTTGACGAGGATTCTGATTATACGGATTGGGTGCCGCTGAAAATCGCTGATGCCGTTGAACTCGCTCTGTTAAAGCTTGTTCCAGCACGAATAGGATTTGCAAGTGTCTCTGAAGACCGCATCACTTTCAATCGACGTTGGCACATGAAGGATGGCACCGTCCGCATGAATCCGGGTATTGAACATCCCGATCTTGTGAAACCGACCGGTCCAATTGACCCTGAGCTCACAATGATGTATGTTGAAACGGAAGACACCACACCAATCTCAGCGGTTGCCAACTTTTCGCTTCACTATATCGGCACAGATAACGGCAACGCAGTCTCTGCCGATTACTTTGGACACTTTGACCGACTCATGCGACGTTATTTAGGGGAGACATGTGTTTCACTGCTTTGGAATGCAGCATCGGGACAGATTAACAATATTGATTTTAGTGGACAAACAAAGTGGTCAGCAGGTGGACATGCACAGGCAGTAAAAATGGCAAATGTCCTTGCCGGGCATTTCATCACTGAGATGCAGTTCATGGAGATGCAGGAAACCTTACAACTCAGCGGAAAACTCGATACGTTGAAGTTTACGCGAAAACAGATTACCGATAAGGACCTTGAAATCGCAGAGAAAGTTTTATCTGTCCAAACAGGTACTTATGATGGATATGAAACCGGCCCCTTCAGTTGGGTAGTCGGACAACCGATTCCGAAAAATCTTGTTGATATCTATGCCTTGGAATGTCAACGCTTAGCGAAGTTGCCAGAACAGATGTCTGCCCCGGTTCAAGTGCTACGACTTGGCGAGACTGCGATTGTCGCATTGCCGGGAGAAGTATTTGTTGAGACAGGATTGAACATCAAATCCAAAACCGATGCGAAACCGCTTTTTCTTGTCAGCTTGGCAAACAGTTATATCGGCTATATCTGTACAGACGAAGCATTGACACAGCAGGGTGGATACGAAACATGGGCAGCGATGTCGTCCCTACCTGATGTCGGCACAGCACCTGCTATGGAGGCACTTGTTGCTTCGCTGTTAAACTAAATTTGTTTCTTATGTGTCAATTTAGTGGCACTCTAACACGGTAAGCGCGCTTTGTATAGTAAAACGGACAATTAATGGGACACTTCTGTACCGCAATCTGCCAGATTGCGGTTTGTGGCACAAACTGGAAGTTTATGCTACCACTTCTATTGTCCATTATGTTCCATAATAGGTTATCAAAATGCCCCAATAATTTCAAAGTTCACTATAAGCGCGCCGTTCAAGTATATCGTTAATTGTAAATTTGCTATAATCAAACCTACTTTTATTTTACTAACGCTCAAAAGGAGATTATCATGAAAAGAGTTTTTGTTATTTTCGCGGTGATTGGTATGTTCATCAGTTTGGCAATGTATAGCGAGGCTAACCCTGTAGATGGATTAGTGTTGTATCTGAGTTTTGATAAAAACACCATTGATGGTAATACTGTGAAAGATTTGTCTGAAGAAGGCAATAATGGAACGATTCACGGTGACGCAAAGACCGCCGCTGGGAAACACGGCGACGCGTTGGAGTTCGATGGTGTGGATGACTATGTTGAAGTACCACTGGTAGATTCAATTACCTTTTCCACTGGCGATTCATTGACAGTGCAGGTGTGGGTTAAAACAGATGATCAACCACCAAAAAACGATGGAATTGTCGGAAATTATAAGCAGGGTACTGTACCATTATGGTTGCTCTCTGTCAGCGGTGACGACGCAGCATTGCGTGGCAAAATGGGTTTTTCTGTTCGGGATAATGACCGCACGAGTGCTTCGGTAAGGTCGCCAGACTTCTTGAACGATAACGAATGGCATCTACTCGCTGGTGTCCGAGATCAAAAAGCAAAAAAGGTCCGATTCTACGTGGATGGCACGTTGATTAATGAAGTTGATGACAATTCTAAGGACATCAACAGTGGACAGTCTATATGGATTGGAGAACATCTGAGCCGATTTTACAAGGGACTGATTGATGAAGTGAAGGTGTGGAATCGTCCCTTAACTTCCGATGAACTTGAGCAGTCAGGAGATCAACCAGCTTCGGTTGATGCTGCTGGAAAGTTGGCGACCACATGGGGAACCATCAAGGCAACTCGTCAATAATACCAAATTAACTTGATTCCACTCGGTAGGCGCGCTTTGTAAGCGCGCCGATCAGCATTCGAGTAGATATTCTCGGCTATTTAATGCGTTGACTAACGAATGTATAGTCGGCGCATTTTCAAGCAACAGATCGCCAGTATACTTCCCCGACAGCAAATGTTGTTTTATAGCCTTAAAATTCACATATCCATCGCCTACTTCTGATAATACCCCCGCCTCCGTTTTCTGTTTGAAATGCACCGATGTAAGGTCCTCCATCTTAACGTTCCCCCAGAATTCCTCAGGCGGATTTAGAGTCGTTCTGTCAGCACGATACGTGTTCGTTTCGTCATAAGTGAGTTTTGCGCCACCTGTAACAGCTAACTTTAATGTTAACGTTGCTGATTGCCGTGCATTTTCCACAGCAAAAATCATCGGATATTCCGGCAAAAGTGAAGCGTGCCGTTTTAGATTAGCAATTGCTACGTTTTCGTCAATTTTACCTTCAGTATCCAAATCAACAAGACGTAACCTTGCGCGTGAGGGACATAGCAGATATGCCAACTTCTTCGCAATTACAATCTTTTGTGTATCTGCTTCACTATCACTCGGTGCAGAAAGCCACGGGTGAGACATTGCGTAGCTTAGCGTCAATCCTGCTGCTTTTCGGGCAAAATCGGCAATCTCTTTAAATAGTGCAGGATGTTTAGTTTTATCTGTATCAAACCCATCATTTACTGCAGTGTTATCCCACACAACATCACAGAGAGCCTTAAATTCTGCATCAGTATAATCGAGCATTGCTGCTTCAAGTTTTTGAATGAGGTTGCCGAATTCGGAGTTGCGAAGGTAATCACCCTCGCGAACCTCCATATCTCTAAATCCGTTTGCACCGAATTCAACCATCAAATCATCAAACCGCGCACCATTTTCTATCTCTTTCGCCCAAATATTGGTAACAATCCCAAGTCTTTCAAACATTTTGACATCCTCGCGCCGTTAAGGTATGATATTAAGAAATCCGTAAATAGATTCTAATACATTTCAAGGAGACATTATGACACAAAATCCCAAATTCACCGATGAGCTGAGACAGTCCGCTGCACCTATCTGGGAAGCAGACCTTAAGCATCCATTCGTTCGCGGAATGGCGGATGGAACGTTAGCCACAGAAAAGTTCAAGTTTTACCTAATCCAAGATTATCTATTCCTTTTAGACTATAGCCGCGTATTCGCGTATGGTGCCATCAAAGCACACGATGAAGCGACAATGGCACTCTTTGCAAAACTGCTCAACGAAACACTAAACACCGAAATGGATTTACATCGTGGGTATTGTGCAAGATTCGGTATCTCCCCCGCTGAGATGGAAGCAGCACCGATGGCGCCAACAACACACGCCTATACGCGACACATGCTTCAGGTTGCGCAAATCGGCACGTTAGCAGATGTGATCGCAGGTGTACTTCCGTGTCAATGGGGTTATGCCGAAATCGGCACGTCCCTTGCAAAACAGGGTGGCTCACCTGAACCGCTCTACCAAGAATGGATAGATATGTACGCTTCTCCTGAATTCCTTGCGTTAGGTGAATGGCTGCGAAACTTGCTGAACGACATTACAACTGATAGCAGCCCCGCCGAAAAAGAGCGCCTTCAGAAAACTTTCTTGCTCAGTAGTCGTTATGAATATTTGTTCTGGGAGATGGCATGGACAGAACAAGCATGGCAGATTTAACACTATTATCAAAGTAGTCCGCACGCTCCGCGTGTCGTAAAACAAGTTTTAACTTGATTCCTCAATCGGCAACGCAAAATGCAATACCGTGCCTTGCCCTAATTCACTTTCCAACCATATCCGTCCGTTGTGGCACAGCAGAATATGTTTGGTAATTGCTAACCCTAAACCGGTGCCGCCCATTTTCCGCGCGCGGCCTTCATCAACACGGTAAAACCGCTCAAAAACGCGGGGTTGCGACTCTAATGGGATACCGATACCAGTATCTTTTATATGAACGACAACTTCATCTGCAACATCTGAGTCTGTTTCAACTACCTCCGCCGAAACATCAATCATGCCTCCATCAGGTGTATATTTAATGGCATTGTCAATAAGGTTCACAAAAACCTGCATGAAAAGTTGGCTATCTACGTTCACTTGAGGCAAATCTTCAGACACCTCCCACTGCAATGTTACCCCCGATTCTTCTAACACCGGTTCAAACACATCCAAAATCTGTTCATAAAATTCATTAAGGTGGCACAATGAACGTTTCAACTCAACATCGCCCGATTCAAGCCGTGCCAATTCCAGTAAATCAGAAACCAATCGTGAGAGGCGAGCAGAGTGATTTAGTATCTTGACAATAAATTCCTTGCGTTTTTTGCTTTTCGTAGATCCGTTGTTCAGCAGCGTTTCAGCATATCCCTGAATTGTGGTTAAAGGTGTGCGCAGTTCATGCGATACGTTCGCTACGAAATCCGCGCGAATCCGCTCTAATTGACGCACATGACTCACATCGTGGATAACGATAACATACTCACGCTCAGCGGTAACAGGCACTACCGTTACCTCCGCTTCCGACTCCTGCAGATTCCCAAGACGAATTTCTGAAAAAGCCACAGTCCCTGTCTGCTCCGCTTCTCTGAGTAACGCTTGCAGCTCAGGAATACGGTTAATTTCAATTAACGCTCTACCGAGATACATCTCTGGAAGGTTTAACATAACAATCGCAGCTGGATTGGCGTAGGTAATTTCAGATGTCCCGTTTACCATCAACACACCTTCACTCATGTTGTTCAAGATAGTTTCTAAACGCTGATTTTCTAACGAAATTCTGTCAATCTGCTCCTGAACTCTGTCTGTCATGAGGTTGAAATTTCGTGAGAGTTGCCCTAACTCATTATCAGATTTAACCTCAACCCGTGAACTGTTTTCTCCCGCAGCAATAGATTGTGTAATCTGCGTCAACCTCTTAATCGGCTTGACAATCGCACCAGTGCTAAAAATTCCGAATAAAATTGCAAGAACAGACCCAGCTATGGTCACATAGAGTAAAATCCGCCGCTGGCTACCGAGTACCGTATTAATTGTTTCCTTCGGCAGTGCCACACGGCAAATACCTATCAAATCTTCGTCCTGTTTCACCGTTATTGCTAAGTAACGGTATTCTGTTTGTGTTGTATCACTAAATCGGTCTTCACTACCAATGCCTTCTGTAATAGCTTCCTGGACCTCTGGACGTGTAAGATGGTTATCCATCTCAATTAGCAACTGACCATCTCGTTCTGTATCCCCCCAGACGATTCCATCTGCACCTATGAACGTCAAACGCACCTTACCCGTCTCGCCAAGCCTATCAACTATGCCATCAATCACCGCATAATCAAAGCCATCTGTTTCAGGCAGTTCCTCAAGAAGAAATTCTCTCGTCAATGCTGCCTGAACTTCCAACTCATTGGTTATACGATCACTAAGCACACCTTCAAGTGCTCTTCCGAGGTAAAAGTCCATTGCAAATAGCACCAAAAGCACAATGCCTATGTAGCTAAGTGTGAGTTGTGTTCGGATATTCATAAGTCTTTTGTTCGCGCGTTGTTTGGATTTCTATATAATAATAGCATATATGACCGAAAAACCGAAAACTAAATAACCCTGGTTTGTGTAAAATATAAGTTCGCGTGTCTAATTCAACAAAAATAGCGAAAAACTTAAGAAATTTCGCGAATTTTTACAAAAAAACTTGACATTTACTGTAACTTAGGTTATAATATCTATTGCTTTGTCAACATATTATTGTCCGTCGCGATTCGGAGATCGCTCCTACCGATAGACCGCTTAGGGTAGGAGGGAACTCCGATTCCCGACTACTTTCAAGACCTATCAATTAGCACTTGACTAAGCACTATGTTAGATGATATAAAGTGATCGTGGAAAAGAAAATCAGGTTTTGTTGCATGAGAGGGATATAACAATGAAAAACCGATGGACAAACACCACAATTAACCCAAAATTGAGCATGTTTTTAGGCATCTGCTACTTACGTAAGAATTGTCTAAAAGCAGTGTCTACGTGGGTTTGTACCACATCTGGATTTGAGTCCCCCCCCCCCGCACGTCACATTCGTTAATTTTATTTTTACATTTTTTAACTGTTGCACGTTACAACAAAGTAACGTTTGGGTTTTTAGTGGTTTTACCGCTTTCGTGCCTGCGCGCGCTTCGTCTTGTACGGAGTGTTTCGTTGCGGGCTTTTGTTGTTGCATTCGGAACTTCCGATGCATGTTATCCCTGCACTGCAGGTGAAATCTGTAACTACTACTTATTTTTTTAATTTGATTTGACAAAATTCAGTGGAAAACATAGAATTGCGTTAACGCTACCCGAATAGTCTATCCGAAAGGCGGACACCAAAAACCAAAACGGATAGCTCGCAAATTCACTATTTTCCACTTATCGCCACAAAACAATGTGGTAAGGAGATAAAAAAATGAAGAGAAGATTTTTTGAATGCGCACTCTTATTAGGCATTGTGATGTCTGTCATGTTTTTAGCACAGACACCCGATGGAATCGGACATGATGCATCGGAAGGACATAAAGATGAATCACATACACACAACCCTTCAACGAATGTGGATCCTGAGACTGGCGAGCCTGTGACAAGTGGCGGATGCGATCCGAGAGGTAACCATTATAGTGGGAAGAATGGTAATATATGGAACGGGTATCAGCATGCTTGGGGGTTCCGGTACGGTGTTGGAACGTACAGCACCAGCCCGAGAGGGCCGGATTATGACACAGAGAATGTTTGGTATCTGCGTGTTGATGCCGTAGCCAGCACAGGCAGCATGGAAGCAAGCGTTTCGGTGACACCGAGCATTTACTTAGAGCATTTCGACAAAAAAGAAGCCAGTTGGCAAGGATCCGCAAGAGGCCGCGTCAAGTTCTCTAACGTGTGTTTTCATTGGGATGTATTTTGGAAGTGTTACGAACACAATCTAGAGGGAAATAAGTGGGAAGCTACCGGATTTCTTGACCTTAAAGTCAAGGATGAAGAGATCCAAGAAGGGAATAAAAAAGAGTATGGGGGAGGTTTTGAGGGGCACGGTGTCAAACTGACAGCGAACAGTGAAGACTCTTACACAACTAAGTACGACGAACTTCGGGCTCGAGGCTATCGCTTTCTGCTTAAATTAAAGGGTGGTTTTCTTTCCCAATTCCAGGATAAATGGGCAGACGGCAACGGGCAGCTAGCAGGGGGTGATGTACAATCCGGTACCGCCAGAGCGGCGTATAAATTTACAGATTGGAAGAGATGCTATTGCGGCGAGTCCAAAAAGCCTGATCTTTAGTACAGCGTATCTCATAAATGCAATTTTGTCCAAATTCACCGGATCGCGTGTCCGATGGATCGGGGTTAGAAACCCCTCGGACGATTTATGAGATAGGTTGTAGTAAACATAACGTTGTGTCCTGGGAACCGCACAAGGGGTCCCCAGACGCATATTGATTTTGACATCACAGAACGAACACATATCTGTCGGGCAGTCTTCACGGCTGCCATCTACAAGGAGAAACCTCATGAAAAAACGGATGATCCTCATTACAATAATCTTGCTCGTCATCGCTATCGGTATTTCT
>PYJA01000032.1:32599-32733 GCA_003635185.1 Candidatus Poribacteria bacterium
CTGTCCAAGAACAGATGCCTGCGCCGGAACCGCATGAACATATCGCTCCCGATGGCAGCACTGTTCAACATATCCACACCTACGATTTTGCTAAACCTGACACCGACACCGATAAGGTGAAACAGGAACAGGCA
>PYJA01000032.1:32753-109100 GCA_003635185.1 Candidatus Poribacteria bacterium
TTCTGTTATTGAACGGATCCCTACACCTAAACCGCATGAACATACCGCTCCCGATGGCAGCACTGTTCAACATATCCACACCTACGATTTTGCTAAACCTGACACCGACACCGATAAGGTGAAACAGGAACAGGCACGCGACACAAAGCACCCGATTCAACGCGCCTGGGAACGCCTGGACCTCGCTGCCATCAAAAACAAATATCAACCCTACACCCTCACCGAAATGAAAGAGATGTGGCATAACGACTATCTTGAATATGGGTTTTCTAACGCTGATCGGGAAGCGACGGCAGAGGAGTATTATCCCCTGGATCAGTGGCTTGAAGACCTCATGTCCCTTGGTCACCCATTTGTGGATGAAGGACACTACGATCTGGCGTGTCATAGACGACTTGGCATGATGGGGCCCACACGTAAGTCTTGGCAAGAGGATCCCCATCATATAGACCTCGATATTCTTAAGTTTGATCGGGAAATAGGTGGGGGGCCCTCTGGAGGTAAAGCAAGCCTGCTTAAGAGGCTCGAGTTGCCGTCGGGCACGACGTGGGATGAGTACGTAGAGATGTCTAACAAGTTTTCGGTGGTGCGGCTGATGAATGTGCTGCGTGCGCAGGAGATAGACCCAGCTGTGGATGGGGGTGTGACCAGCTTAGATGGAAGTTTTCTGCCATTTTCGCCGAATCTTGTGAACGTGCATATTGACCCCGAAACAGGCAGAACGAAAATTATAGGGCCCAGCCTCACCGCTGCGGAGGAAGATGCGTTAGTCAATTTCGGTGTGGTCCCTAAGGGCATGAGCGTCGTCTACATAGACGCAAATGATAAACCGATACCGGTCGGCAAGGTGCCACCCCGTTTTTTTGAACGGAACATGAAAGAGTTGGAAGCGGCACAAGCACACTTACAGCAGCAGATTGAGGACCACGAGTTCTTGTTGAAGTTGGATACGCTCCTGAACACACCAGAAGCGAAAAAACAGGGCGGTGCTTTCCCCCATGAACATGTGCATGAACAGGATCCGTCCCACACTCATGAGAGACCCAAGGACTCTGAAGCTGTCCCGTTACCGCAGCGTCCGCACCCGGATGCCAAGCGACTCCCCCCCGGGCTGGAGGTCCCACCGGAACTCCGCACATCGGATGCGGTTCAACAATGGTGGACGCAGTTAGAGGCATTGCATGGTGGACAACTGCCGGAAGATTTGCGGGCCCTCCGGGAAGTCATCACGGAATTGGAGCAAATCCGGCAGGATGCTGAAAAGAACATAAAACCCCCGCCGCGGCCAGAACGCCCAGCACCACCAGAAGGCAGTCCTCCCACTCCCTCTGATAAAACGGACTAAGGGATGAACACTCATAGTAAAACCCATAATTAATGGTACACTTTGTAGCACAAACTTCCAGTTTGTGCATCCATAGAACGCAAACTAAAAGTGGACGCTACAAGTGTGTCCAGGTCCTTGTGGATTTCACTATAATCACAATAAAAAAGTGAAAAGTTCAATAACACTCATCAGTTTTCTCTTAATTAGTTGCGGGATAACCCTACTCCTTGTCCTTGGTCGTGGACGCGGTTCCGATGCGCTAAATATACCTAAGGCTTCTGGATTGGAAACAGGAACCGCCGTCCAAAACGCCAAAACGTATCAACGCACACCGCTAAAACCGAACGCCATCCAGAAAAGCGATGATAACACTTCAAACGATGCAGCAGATTTCTACCGTGTCATAATTGAAAACAACATATTTCGACCGCTTAACTGGAAACCGCCACACCAGGAACCAGCGTGGACACTGCTCGGTACCACGACAACACCGGATAGCAGCACCGCTACCGCATACATCACCGAACGGAAAACGAACCAGTTTTTTGCCGTGAAGGTAGGTGAGAAGATAGCCGATGCTACCGTCACAGAAATTCTACCGAAGCAGGTCACGTTGGACAAGGGTGGTAAGACGTTGAATCTCTATATGGCATCTGCCGCATTTTTAAGTCGGACCGGCAGTCGTCCAAGTTCATCGGACCGCCCGCCGCCCCCTCAGCCACAAGTCACATCCCAAAGGCGAAATTCGCAAGCACGCAGCACAAAGGATAAAGAACGCCAAGCGTGGCGGGATGCACAAAAAGAACGGATCGCAGAAATGAAAAAGATGGCAGAAAAACTCCGTGCCACCTCAGCGGAACAACGCCGTAAAATGCAGGAATACCGTGAACAACGTGCAACCGGAAACTCCCGATAAAACAAAACGCGAAAATGGACCAAATGAACCACTCCTTAATCTACCGTATTGGTGCTTCGCTCGTACTTGCCATACTTTTGTTTATAACTTTTTGGATTCGGGTCCAAGGCACAAAAGATATTCCAGATAAAGACGTAAAACGTATTCCAGAAGGACAGTTTACCGCAAACGATGCCTATCTCTACTATTGGCATGCACAAAGAATCGCTGAACTCGGATATCTTCCTGCTATTGACGAACACCGCTGGCTGCCTCAAGGTAGAGACGTAAGTCAGACACTCCCTTTTTATTCTTATGTTCTTGCTCGGACGCACCAAATAATAGAGATGTTCTTTTATAAGGTCTCCCTCTACCATGTCCAACTTTACGCACCTGCTATATTTTTCACGCTTGGACTTGGAATCTTAGCACTCTTTCTCACCCGTACAGCCGGATTTCTCTTTGCCTTCATTGTCACCGTGCTTTTAGCAACGTTGCCGGGATGTGTAGATAGGAGCGCCGCAGGCTTCAGTGATAGGGACGCATGGTGTTGGTTGTTAGGCACTCTCGCTGTGGTCTCTTACCTATGGAAAGAGCAGATACCGTTAAACCCCCTTGTCAAGGGGGGCGAGGGGGATTCCGTTCCTGACAAGGAGGACAGAGGAGGTTCCATTCCTGCCAACCCCTCTGACAAGGGGGGCAAGGAGGGTTCCATTCTTGCCAAAGCGAAAAGGATTATTGAAAATTGGCGCAGGTACATCGCAACCCTCCTTTCCGGGTTCATCGTTTTCTTGGGTGGACTCTCATGGGAAGGGTTTGGCGTATTCCTGTTGGTCATCCTCTGGACGGAGCTTTGGAAGTTCTGCACGACAGACACCGAACAGCATCTGCTTGAATACGTAATATGGGTCACAATGTTCGTGCCATGGCTTTATCTCGCGTCCCCTGTATACCGGCACGGGCAGTTTTTCGCTGCACATCTCACTGCCCTTGTGTTGATTCCACCGCTTGCCGTGCTTGCACTCCGGGGGCTGAGGTGCCTTCTGCTCCATTTCTTTAAACCGCTCCGAACCCATGCCCGAAAAATAGCAGGACTCCTAACACTTCTTGCGATTGTGGGCGCGGGATGCTATGTTTTTTCCCAAGTTGATACCTTCGCAAGGACCACGGTCCCGTTTAGTGAAAACCGATTGATGCAGCAAACAACCGAACTGGACAACCCAAGTTTTCTATATTGGGTGTCTCGGTACGGCGGCGTGTTTGTTTTGGGCAGCATCGGTTTGATAGGGATGTGTTTCCACATGTGGAAATGGGAAGGGATTCCTTTAGCATCCGCCCTTTTTCTCTTTGCACTCACGGTATTCTTTCGAGGTCCTCTCATTGGATTAATAGGAGCCTCTCTATGCAATGTGTTGTTTTTTGCTGCGTTAGGTCTCACCATTATCGGCATCGGATTCGCCTGCCTCCGAAAAGAGGCTTTGCAAAATGAAGCTGCCTTTATCGCAACTACAGTATGGTTTCTCTTATGGGTAGGATTGTCAAAAAGTGCGGTCCGTTATGACTTCTTTATCGGAATCCCATTGGCAATCGGTACAGCAGTTATTTTGGTCCGTTCACCCACGTCCGGAAAACCTGTCCATCTCAGTGGTAGAACCTTGCACCCCAAATTAGTAACAGCGGCGTTTGCAATCGGCATGCTGGTACTCCTTCTGTTTTGGACACCTGCTGGTGGCTATGCCAATAGCGTGATCCGAGCTGCCAGCGAACGTCCACCGATACCTGGATATAGCAGTTTGGCACAAGCATACACTTGGATGAAAACTGAACTGCCCGAAGGGACAACCGTCATGGCAGCAAACTGGGGATACGGCAGCCAACTTAACGTCCTCGGTGGCGTTAAAACCATTGTTGACCAAGATCATTTTATTCAGCATTGGATATATCTCTACTACCGACACGTTTACTGCGCGCAATCCGAGCAGGAAGCATTAGCATTCCTAAAAACACACCACGCAACACATCTGATGATAACAGCTTCGGACCTAACCATCAACGCAGGCGGAATTTCTTATGTCGGTAGCGATACAGAATTTGATAGGCACTTTGATCTTCACGCGCTTAAGTTGTTACCAACTGCACCTGGAACGCAATATTCCCTTGCACCGATAAAATATCCACGTCCAGTACGTTTTATGCCACAAACCGATTTAAAGACCATAGACATTCGCGGCACAGAAATAGAAAACTTATCCGTAACAGCACAGTTCAAAACAGGTAGGACATCACACATCCCTTATGTCGCTTATGTCGGCAGCCAGAGAATCACACAAAAAGAAAAAACGGACACAGAAAACGGAGGCGTTGTGCTCATCTTCAACACACAAAAGAAACTTCTTTACAGTTATTATCTCCCCGCCATCGGGTGGAACAGTCTTGCAGTCAAATTGTTCATTCGCGGCGAACGGACAGAGACTTTTAAAAATGTTTATACTGCCACGCCAGAGGGAATAGATATACCACCAGAAATCAAAATATGGAAAATCAACTATCCATCTGACATCAAAAAGAATCCGAAATACCTTGAAACAGAACCATCCGAAGGATATTGAAACCTTTAACTGTGGTGAACAAAGTTAAATGAAAAAATTAATAACTCTAATAATCATAATGTTTCTTGTTATCAGCGTTTCGGTATCCATCTATACCTATAAATCCGGTAGGAGTTCAACGGCAAAATTCCAGTGGACACAACATTGGGATGAACTTGACCTTGCCGCAATCAAAAGAGAGTATCAACCGTACACCGTTGCGGAAATGCGCGAAATGTGGAATGATAAACTGATTGCTAAGTATGGCGGACATGAAAGACTGAAGCAGGCAATCGGGAAAGCGGCTAACGTTTATCCTGAGGACACGTACCTTGCGCGCATGCTTGAATTAGGCAGACCTTTTGTTGATTTTTCAGATTATGAGGATGCCCTTACTGAACAACGGACATGGCTGTTTTCTATACGGGTATACTGGGAAACTATGAGTGTCGAAGAAAGGAGCACGTATCTTGAACAGCGCGGATTGCCAGCGGATACAGCCTGGAAGATATATGAGGAAACACTCTTAAAGGTTGTTGTGGTGGACAGTATCAATTTTTGGCGTTCAAAACAGCAGGATCCTTACATGAATCACATCTGAGAACTTATTGACATTTAAATTGGGCTTTGCTAAACTGCAACTATGCTTAAATATAGTGAACATGAAAGGGGCAACCATGAAAATCCGATATGAAGGTATTTTTTCACCGACAGTAACACCACTTGATGAAAAAGAACGTGTTGATGAACTCGGATTTGTCAAACAGCTAAACCGATTGATTGACAACGGTGTTCACGGCATTTATCTGCTGGGGTCTTCGGGTGAGTTTACGACTTTGACGAATGCAGAACGTGAACGTGCAATGGATATTGCCACCAAAACTATCGCAGGGCGCGTGCCTATTATCTGTTGTGTAATGGATACAAGCACCCAACGTGTTATTCAAAACATTGAGATAGCACAACAGTTTGATATTGACGCTGTCGCAGCCACTCCCGGTTACTATTATCCCTCCACTGATGACGCAGATATCATCCAATTCTATCAAGAAATCGCTGCAAGCACTGAATTACCCGTGTTGATTTACAACATCCCATCTACTGCAAAAACCGCTATTAAACCGCATGTTGTCGCACAACTGGCAGATGATTGTGAAAACATTGTTGGCATGAAGGATAGTTCGGGTGATTGGATAAACTGTCTTAATCTCTTGACACTGCTTCGTGAACGTGATGATTTTTCTATTCTAATCGGTTCGCATTTTATTATAGGGGCAGCAGTTTTATTCGGTGCTGATGGCGGGGTTATCTCTATTTCAAACGTTGCCCCGAAAGAGGCTGTTGCGCTCTACAACGCCGCAAAAGCACGCGATATTGACGAAGTTGACCGTCTCCAAAAATGGATGATCAAGCTCAGTAAACTCTATACTTATGGGCAAGGTGTAAGCGGCATGAAAGCATGCCTGGAGATTTTGGGCGTTTGCAAGGCACACACAACAAGTCCATTGCTGCCCCTTAGTGATACTGCGAAAGCTGAACTGAAAGAATTACTCACCGAGTTAGGACTCTTAGCCTAACTCAAATTGCTACGGATTCGTACCGCAAACTGTTAGTTTGCGCACTCACAGGCACAATCTAAATGAAGATAAAATAAATATTTCGGTAAGGGGCAAGGTTAGGAAACCTCGCCAGCAGAAATATACACCTGCTGCTGGCAAGGTTTCCTAACCTTGCCGGGTAAAGCAAAAGTAATTCAAAAATCTACCACAAATGATAGAAATTCAACCACTTGCCAACCCACCCAATGCTACGATAGCAGTGCCTGGTTCAAAAAGTTTTACCAATCGTGCGCTATTAGTTGCCTCACTTGCACACGGTGATTCTACGTTGACAGGCGCGCTTTTCAGCGATGATACGCATTATATGTGCAACGCGCTCCGAAAACTCGGTCTCCATATAGAAGAAAATAGAGACCAAGCCACCTTTCATGTTATCGGGAATGGCGGAAATATCACTTCACACGGTGCAAACCTCTATGTAGGCAACTCTGGTACAACAACGCGTTCACTTATCAGTTATGTCTCTCTCGGACACGGTCCATTTGTGATTGATGGTGATGAACCGATGCGCCGCAGTCGACCTATGTCAGATTTACTGGATGCACTGATGCAACTCGGTGTTGATGCTCATTCACAGTTTGAAAATGGGCATCTCCCTGTCATCGTTCAAGCAAATGGGCTTGAAGGCGGAAAAACCAAACTGGATACGAGCAAAAGCAGTCAATTTTTAACATCGTTGATGCTTATTGCACCTTATGCTAAAAACGGCATGGAGATTGAGGTTGTCGGCGATCTCAAAACACCCTATATTGACATTACATTGGCGGTGATGGAAGTGTTTGGGGCAAAAGTTATCCACAAAGATTATCAACATTTCCACATTGCAGGCAGACAGCAGTATCAACCGCGTTCTTACCATATCGAACCAGATGCCTCCAGTGCATCCTACTTTTTCGGTGCTGCCGCCCTCACAAGTGGATGTGTCACCGTTAAGCACTTATCCACACGTTCTGCACAAGGCGACGTTCAATTTGTGCGTGTTTTAGAGCAGATGGGATGTCAGGTTACTGTTTCTGATGCTGGTATTACCGTTCGGGGACCGCATCGGTTAAAGGGAATTGATGTGGATATGAAGACTATTTCGGATACTGCGTTGACCCTTGCCGCCATTGCCCCATTTGCCGATAGCAAAGTTGCTATCCGAAACATTGAGCATACGCGCTGGCAGGAAACCGACAGAATTCATGCGATGGTGACAGAACTGCGGAAATTAGGTGTGCCTGTAGTTGAACACCGAGACGGACTTGAAATATCGCCTTCCCCCATCACCCCTGCAGCGATTGATACCTATAACGACCATCGCGTAGCAATGGCGTTTTCACTCATCGGTTTAAAAGCGCCTGGCATTCAGATTAACGACCCTGATTGCGTTAGTAAGACGTTCCCTAATTATTTTGAGGTGCTGCAAGAGCTGTATGCTTGATTTCTACCTCTTTCTGTAGGAGCGACCTCCAGCTCGCGACTTAAAAGTAGTAGGCAACTGAAAACTAAATAACTCTGATTTGAGTGCGGAAAGTTGGCAATCAATGTGTTTTTGTGGTATCCTTAACCATAATATTCTTACGGAGGATTAACGCATGAATTTTGATAAACAAACAACACAGGCATTTAAAGACATCATTACCTGTAATCCGAGAATTATGAGTGGCACGCCTGTTTTCAAAAATACGCGGGTTCCCATCAAAAACCTTATTGACTATTTGGAAGCAGGTGATAACTTGGACGAATTTTTGGAAGATTTCCTTCTGTCAGCCGTACCCAAGCTGTGCAAGCATTAGAACTGGCAAAGGAAATTCTACTTACACAAGCCCATGCAATTCTGATTGATGAATGCTTACCTGCTTGAATAGAGAAGTAATATCATGGCGTTTAGCGATTTTAAAACAATCTCTGAAGTACAAGAAAGGTTCAAAGTCAAATATGCTGAAGATGACTTCGTTGAGGCTGAACCGGCAACCCCTTCAATAGAATTTCTGCAAGACTTTGAATTTACCCGAGAACATATCAACGTTTTTGCGTCTGAAGCATCACGGTGTGAGGCGATTATCTTTCCTGTTTTGAAGGAGAGTTATAAAGCTTATGCCGATCGATACGCACTCTGGATAAAGCAATCCATCACTTACGATGACACCTTGAACGGAACACCCGACTATTTTATCTCTACTAAATCTGAATTAGGCAAAACCGTTGTTGGAAGCCCGTTAATACTGCTGGTAGAGGCGAAGAAAAATGACTTTGAGCAGGGATGGGGGCAATGTTTGGCAGAGTTAGTCGCTGTCCAAAAAATAAATGCTGAAAAAGTGGACGATGGCGCAACCCTACCCGTTTACGGTATTGTCACCGATGGAACATTGTGGCAGTTTGGACGACTTATCGGTGATACCTTTACCCAAAACAGAACAGACTTTGCATTGGCTAATTTGTCTACGCTTTTCGGCGCAGTTGATTCTGTGTTCAAATCTGTAACTGCTATGAATTGAAAAGACGCATGAGAACGTGGCATCAGTTGCTTGATGAATGCTTACATAAGAAACTCAAACAGAAGTTACATGGATATACTGTTTTCACGGTTCAGGAAAAGGGTTGGTCTGATATAGAGAATGGGAACTTACTCCACAAACCAATTGGAATAGAAATCTATTAAATAGATAGCAAAGATCTATTTGCAGTTAGGATGGGAATTTCTTGAGTTTTAAAGTCCCTATCGTCCGTAATTAACATGAAACCGTTGCTTTTACATAGTTCCGTTATCACCTGATCATTGAAGTCTAGGCCACCGATAGCATAGTCTTTAAGCAAGTCACCTATTTCCAGTGTCTCAAATTCACTTTCTATTCGTAAACAATTTTTCAAAATTTGCTTAACTTTAACAGTAATGTCTTTAGCAACCGGTTTGAAATGTTGACTATTCCGAAAAACTTTGAATGATGGAATTGGTGGTGTACCAGTTCTCCATTTCAATCTGGCATAGGTGTTTATAAATTCTGATAGAGCAAGAACATCAATATAAATTCGGCTTTTTGCTTTCAAAATGTGCCTAAAAGTTCTGGAATAGACATTAACTTTAGATTGTTTCTGTCCTTGTGGACCGTACAGGTACACCCAAACATTGGCATCCAGAAATAATTTATGTTGAGATGTAAAGTTATAATTCCATACATCCGCTGGTTTATACTTCATCGTTTAATGTTTCTTGAATTGCTTGGTTGAATCTTTCTGGATCTTTGAAGTACAGCTTTGCATTTTCAACAACACGCTCTAATAGATCCTCATCGTCTTTTTCCATATTCTCCATTTCCAATGAGGACCGTATTTTGTCTTCGCTAAATGTTCCATACAACTGACCTATTGCCGCATTCAGGAAGGCAGAGGTAAGTGCTGTGACGTTGTGAAATGATAGTGTTACCTTTCGATTTGCTTCAAAAGCAGCATTGAGGCGTTCATATACCTCTTGTCCATCGCTGGAAGCCACACACAATGGACTGCCTACAATTCCAAAAACGGATACCTTTATGCTTTCTGGCATGTTTTGTCTCCTTAGGATGTCTTGTACTATATTAAGTGGAAGATAGACTATAAATATTGGTATCTGCTGTATTGATTTCAATACTTACGATTGTTCCAGGGAATGGATTACTTAACGATTCAGTAGAGATTTGTTGGTTTTCCCGTTTCCAATACCCAGCATCTGACACAATCTTAATGCTTCCCTGGTTTAAGTCAATGAACTCACATAGTAATTTCAGTCCTAACCCACCAGGCAGTCTACCACGTTTAGTAGTTGAGTTGCCCTCGGTAGCCCAGACAATTGCTTTCTCTGGTGAAAGATTAAGCCCTCTAAGATCTTTTATATTCTTACGTATACCAATTCCGAGATCCACTATCGTGAAATCAAGTTGCTCTTTTGTAGGATAAAATTGTCCACAACTAAAGATCCCCATCTGAGTCTGAGAATGCAAGATCGCGTTGATAAAAATTTCAGAAATGCTTTCACTAAATTTTTTCAATAATTCAGTAGACATTTCAGGTAATTCAGAACGATATATAAATTCATTCTCAATATAACGCACAAAATCTCTATCACTTTTTCCGTCGAACTGTTGATAGGAAATAGTCGTTCCCCATTGATCAGAGATTTCCACACCTCCAAAACGACTCAAAAAACCGTTTTTTGATAAAATCTCTTTAATATCAGATGAAATATTTGTCAAATTGACTGTATTTAATCTTTTTTCTAAACTATAGAGTATTGCTCCAAAGGCTGCACACATATCGGCAGCAAACCATACCGTTTTTTCCATGTTGATTTCAATATCATCAAACGCAAGTTCTTTAGTCTGTGAGTAAAGATATGCAAATGTTTCAAAACTTGCATCGTCATGGTTAATCTCCTTTGGTAGATGAAATATCATACTGATACCTCATGTAAGGTTATGTTTATAGTAGACTTTAGAATTAATTGGACATTATGTTCGATTCCGTTAGGAAACCGAACATACCGGGGGTGTTGAGCATCAAACTTTTAGTTTGTGTCCGCATCTGCGCAAACTAAAAGTTTATGCTACAGAAGTGTCCCATTAATTATAGATTTTACTATATGTGTTTCTTCAAAGAACATTATAGATATGTCTAACCAAATTAAAACAAAATAGTAATTATATTATAACATAAAAACTTTTTTATTTCAAGGAATGTTGAATTTTTCGAATTTGCTTGTATTGAATAAACTATTTGCGAGTTTTTTGAATGCTCCGGTCAATATATCCGCAACCCTTTTTCATCAATATTAATAAAATTCTGGTAACACCTCGTTTCTATTATACCATAATCATCTTTGAATGCACCAAAATTTCGTATCTACATCATTGCGATGTAACCACGACTTGATTAATAAACTTTTCCGCATGCCGTGAAACATTAGGACCGTCAAGAAAACTTAACAATCCTGGTAATCTGCTAATCTTGAAAATCCTAATTCAGACAACCTACCACAGCACCCCATCAATCGCCCCCACAACCCGCAGCGTCTCCGCAACAGCAACCAAAAGAGAACGATACTGCCGCACCTCTGCATGACTTAACGCTTCTCCCTTTCTATCCTTCAACCACTTCTCACACACCTGATACGCCCCGACCTCATATTCCCATACCTCTGCAGATACATCCGTGAAATACTGCGTCCCATTTATCCAGACATTGCCATCCTCATGACGAGGCGTTCCGACAACACCGTCACCTTCACCCTCAAACCGATGTGTCCCTCTTTCTTCTGTAGGAGCGACCTCTGGTCGCGATACATTTTTTAACAAATGCCAATTAATCAATTCCTGCCCTAACGCTGCAAGATTGCGGAATTGGTCAATATCCTGCGGTAAAGGGACACGCGGAAAATCGTATTTTAGAAACTCATAATACCGTTCACGGTAGGTTGGACTATACAGCACAGCATAGAGATAAGCGAGAATCTCCTCTGGTGCAATGCCTTCGGGAAGTCCAAACGAGGCAGTCTGCGGTAATTCCAACGCCTCCGCAAGTGCCGTGAGAAAAGCGGGTTTGAAATTCAGTTCACGTTCTGTTGCACCTAATAACCCTTCTGAATCTGGATATAGGTAAAGCGGAAAAACATATCCAGATTCACTGCCTCTATTTGAAATATTGCACTTTTCTGTGATCTCATCAGTTACCAAAGCGTGTTGCCATTTCGGACCTGTGACAATGCGACCGACGCAAAGGGCCAGATTTTCTGTGAGTAGATGAGACATAATTGCATCACGAGGAGTACAGTGAAATCCGCGTGATCGTCCGGTATAGTATGTCCAGCGTATGTCAAACGGACGGTAGTAAATTGGCACTATACGCCGTTCGACATCGGGATAATTACGAAGATCCGCCTGAGCACTGTGAACCTGCCAATCGCGAGTGTCCTTTGGCAATCCGTACCTCTCTCGCGCCTCGTCTACAGAAAGTAAAACAAAATCGTCTACAATTTCGTGTACCTCTTTGGCAGTTCGATGAATTGTAAATTTATCTCGACCTGTTGCAATCCCAACTGAACCTATATCGAAAATATCAGTAATTTTCCAACCCAGTTCGTATTCTGCTCCGTAGTCTGTTGCTTGCGGCACAAATAGATAGTAAGGTGATGTCGGTTGCAGCGCACACGACTCCATTGACTGAACATCGTTCTCCGAAAGTTTGCTATATTTTTCTTTTCTATCCCCCCACATATCAGCATAATAAACCTTTGCTGGGGTAGGATTTTCACGTTCCTTGACGCATAACAGAATAGAAACTCCTTGTGAAATGTCAAAGACGTTTTCATTTTTCTCTCCCTCTGGCACCGCTTCCGTTCTTCTGCTGCTACCGTGCAAGTTAAGCAGATAGATAGCGTTAAAACTATCCAGTAAACTTTTCCGCATGCCGCGAAACATAGGTCCGTCAAGAAAACTATTGTTGACAATATAACCGAGGATCCCTTCACCGTTTTTATCAATTCGCCACTGTGCCCATCGGATAAACTTTACATAGTCATCCTGAAGCGCCCTTGGGTTTATTTCACCGAGTGGTTCTCCATCTACTTGGTTGTAATCCTCCATGAGTTCACCGATAAAAGTTAAATTTCCATTGACTTTATTTGGGTTAGCAGAATGTTGCTTATAAGGTGGATTACCGAGAATAACAAGGATAGGTTCATCCCTTTTCACAGAGAGTGCTGCGTTTGCTTCATCAGAGATAAACGCAGCAAAAGGCAAGGGAGCTTGCATTTCATCCGGTTGTTCCAAAGCATTGGTGAGATAGATACCGAGACGTTCATTCGCGCGCCATCCTTGCGCTTGCAGAAACAGACTCAACTTCAGATGCGCAATTGTATACGGCGCGACAAGCAGTTCAAACCCAAAAATCCGTTTGACGAGCTGCGCGTTGATATACGGGTTCCAATCCCCGGTGCCATAGTTGGTTATAACATATTCTCGGATGTGGTCAAGCACTGTCAAAAGGAATCCGCCTGTACCTGTGGCAGGGTCAAGAATAAGCGTATTATCATCTGCAAGTCCATCGGGTCTGTTGAGTTCAGTTTTGAGCAAGGAATCCACTGAGCGAACAATGTAAGAGATAACCTGTGGCGGCGTATAAAAAACCCCACGATCAAAGCGGAGTTTCGGATTATATTCTTTTAGGAACGTCTCGTAAAAATGGATAACCGGGTCTTCAAGCGGATTTCTGGCAGTAAACGCCGTGCGGAGCATGTCTGTCGGAACGTTTTGGAGGAGCGTTGCAATATCATCCAGAATATAGGTGACATTCGTTTCAAGTCTCGGAGAGGCGACATGATAAAAGAGTTCTATGAGAAATGGGTTTGATCTCGGTAATGCGCCGACTGCGGCGTGCCGTGAAAAATTTGTTGCATTCGGCAGTGTGCAACGTGCAGCGAACAATCCATACGTGAGAGTTTGCGCGTACATATCCGCAAATTCGTTTGGGGTGAGCGTCGCGAGCAACGTCTCCTTGAATGCAGTGAACATGCCGTAGGTATCACTGTCTTCATCGGTGAGTGTTGTTTTAATCTGTGTTTGTAATTCGCGCGTCCGTCTTGCCAGGTATTTTGCAAGTGCTTCTGCAGAGGCGATTTGGATCTGTCCAGTGGTTAGAAATAAGTCTAACAGTGTTTCTAAATTATCAGTTTCGTTTTCAATATGTGCAGATTTACGTAGGTGCCCATCCCGCCACAGCTGAAAATCAACGAAATTAGTAAGTATAAAGTTATCAAGGTTTTCCTTAAAACGTTCATTCTGTTCTTTGGCATGTCCTGTAAGGTTGTTGAGGTCTGTGCCGTACGCTTCTGCCTCAATATAACCGATGGGTAGCAACCTCTCTGATGCAATAAAGTCGGGTCGTCCGATCTGGTTAATATTTCTCGGTTCCAGCGTGAATGTAATGCCAGATTTGTCAAAACAGTCTGAGTCTGCGGCAACATCTTCCAGGAACGTTTTAAGATGCGGGTGCAAAGAGAGTTCGGGGGTTGCATTCGGGTCGGATAGTGTTTGGCGTATTCTCTGCAGATAGCGGGCACAGTGTCTTTGAAAATTCATATTTCCATTATATATGCATTGGATCTTAAGTGCAAGATTTACTTTAGAACAACAAAGGGTATGTCCAATTTTTGTCACATATAGGACTTACGCATTCCCCCCTTGAATGAAGATTAAATAAATATTTCGGTCCTTTCTTTAGTCCCGTCCGGACGATATGTTTATAGAAATGTGATAACCTATCTTTTTGAGTTCCGTCCGAACGGCATATTTATTGTTGATGTGTTTTGAAACATATCGTCCCTACGGGACTAAGGAGATGAGGTCATCCGCGCTGCTATAAACATATCGTCCCCGACAAATACCATACGCGTATTTGGCGTTGATTCACGGGACTGAAGAATACTTAAAATGTTCCGAATATGCATAATGAAAATTACCGATTTAATAAATTAATCTTCATATAGTGAATTATAACAATATGTTGACACCTCTTCTGTAGGAGCGATCTCCGAATCGCGACGAAATGCTTTTATAGTCGGGAATCGGAGTTCCCTCCTACAATCAGACTGTCAAGGTAATTGTAAAATCCACTATATAAGGGGGTTAGGGGGGGGTAAAAAGGCGTTATTTCAATGATTTAACCCCCTAAATCCCCCTTATCAGTGGGACTTTTAAGAGAAAATGCGTAAGTCCTGACATAGAGCATTGCCCATCAGGAAGACGCATCAAAACTTGTCAGAATCGCGGATTATCGCGGATGATGCCAAAATTAGCAAGCGTTTTGTCCCATAAACTTCCAGTTTGTGCTACAAAAGAGAGACATTATATATCAGTATACTGGTTATCAGAAAAACTGAAAACTGATAACCGACGACTGACAGCCATTCTCAAGGTTTATCAGTGCATTGGGGTGCTGCTCCTTCAGGGAGTGATGGCACATCTATACCGGCTTTTGGGAGTGTGCCAGCAAGTTCCTGTTTCCAATGGTCAACATCGCCTGCTGGACCGTAGCAATAGACCATCTTCATCGGTATGTCACTGGTGTTTGTCAATTGATGGAAAACCCATGACGGAATAAAAACGGTTTGTCCTGTAGAGATCGTTTGCCGTTCTTCACCGAGGCACATTTCGCCTTCGCCTTCAACGATGAAGTAAATCTCTTCCTGTTCATGATTGTGCCACGGCACCTGTCCACCGTTTGGTTCTAAAACAACGAATCCCATGCAAAATTCATCTATCTGTATCGGGGATGCACCACCGACGAGATTTCTGGTTAGTCTACGGGCAGGGTATGTTCTACCTTCCATTTCATTTACATCTGCAATTAACATTGTATTATCCTTTCCAAGAAATTTAATGAGTCTCTATTCAAAAAGTTCTGCTACCTGACAAGAAAATCCTTCGACAACTTTCTCACCACTGAGTGTGTCGTTTCGCGTTAGCAGTGTGATGTCTGTTTCCGAACGATAGACAGTTACCGTTTTGAACGTGGGACTGAGTACCCATACCAACTGTGTCCCTGCTTCCAGGTATGCAAAAACCTTTTCTTCGACGCGTCGTAATGTGTCTGAGGGCGAAACGACTTCAACTGCAAGGTCCGGTGGAACTGGGGACGCTTTGCTCTGATCATCGGGAAGTCGGTCAGTTGAAATAATGGCAATATCTGGGACCAACACGCGTTCACCAACCTGGAAGCCTGTTCCTGATACTGAAATACATCCTAACTGATTTTCACGAACATGTATTCCCAAATACATAGTTAACTTAGCACTAATCTTGCCATGTTCCACTGAAGTAGGTGGCATAAGGATTAATTCTCCTTTTATATATTCATATCCTTCTAAATCGCTTTCCAGGAATTCTTCCAAAGTCATCTTAGGAAGCTCAGGCGGAAGATTATCTGGTGTGATTTGATGAACTTCTTGTGCATCCATTGTTTCTCCTCCTTGATGTGTTACTATGCTTCTCTACACTCTTTTACAATTTACCATAATACCATTTCTACTTGCTGTAGTTGGACAATTTCTATCTGTTCCTAAAGTCCTATTCAAAAAGTTCTGCCACCTGACAAGAAAATCCTTCGACAACCTCTTCTCCGCTGAGTGTATCGTTCCGTGTGAGGGTTGTGATTTCCGTTTCCGAACGATAGACAGTTACCGTTTTGGATTGAGGTTTAAGCACCCACACTAACTGCGTTCCTGCTTCAAGGTAAGCGAAAGCTTTTTCTTCAACTCTGGATGATGCATCTGTCGGGGAGACTACTTCAACGGCAAGGTCTGGCGGAACTGGGCATGCTTTGCTTAGACTATCGGGCATATTGGCATTTGAAAGAAAGGCAACATCTGGCATTAGAACACGATCCCCAACAGTGAATCCTACATCCATATAGATGTCCCCTAATAGGTTTTTACGAATGTAAAAACCTAAAGGTAAAAACAGGTTCGTACTTATCCTACCATGTAGCATTGATGGAGGTGGCATCGGTACTAATTCTCCTTTTATATATTCATATCCCTCTAAATCGCTTTCCAGGAATTCCTCCAAAGTCATCTTTGGAATATCTGGTAGTAGACTATCGGGAGAGATATGTTGGACTTCTTGAGCATTCATTTTTTATTCTCCTTGATGTGTTACTATGCTTCTCTACACTCTTTTACAATTTACCATAATACCATTTCTACTTGCTATAGTTGGACAATTTCTGTTTGTTCATAAAGTTCTATTCAAAAAGTTGTGTTACCTGACAAGAAAACCCTTCGACAACCTCTTCACCGCTGAGCGTGTCATTTCGTGTAAGGATTGTGATTTCCGTTTCCGAACGATAGACGGTTACCGTTTTGGCTCGTGGTGCAAGCACCCATACCAACTGTGTGCCCGCCTCAAGGTAAGCAAACACCTTTTCTTGAATTCGGTGTAAAGTGTCTGAAGGAGAGGCAACTTCAGCAGTAAGGTTTGGTGGAACTGGGGACGCTTTACTCGGATCAATTGGGATGCGATCTGTTGAAATAAATGCAATATCTGGTATCAACACGCGTTCACCAACCCGGAAGCCTGTTTCTGAAAGAACACGTCCCAGTTGATTTTCACGAACGTACAAGTGTAGCAACGAACTTAGGTTCACACTAATGTAACCGTGTTCCACTGAAGTAGGTGGCATAGGGACTAATTCTCCTTTTATATATTCATATCCCTCTAAATCGCTTTCCAGGAATTCCTCCAAAGTCATCTTAGGAAGCTCAGGCGGAAGGTTCTCAGGCAAGAATTGACGAACTTCTTGTGCATCCACTGTTTCTCCTCCTACTATCGTTTGTTTTGTGATTTTCTACATGCTATAGACAATTTACCACAATTCGCTTACGGAATTCAACTGCTTTTTGTATTTTGGAAGTTGCACAAATAGTATAGGCGTGCGCGCTTTACAATGCACACACGCCTATACTATCAAAGATATTTTACGTAACACTATGCCTTATCTTCAATGACAGCTTGCGCTGCCGCAAGACGTGCAATCGGCACTCGGAACGGAGAACAAGAAACGTAATCAAACCCTAATCCGTAACAAAACTTCACAGAATTCGGTTCGCCGCCGTGCTCACCGCAGATGCCGACTTTCAGGTCAGGACGTGCAGAACGTCCTTTTTCACAGCCGATCTGCAATAGGCTACCGACACCTTCTTGGTCAAGCACTTGGAACGGATCGTATTCGAGAACGCCGTTTCTAACATAGTCGTCAAGGAATTTCACAGCATCATCCCGACTCATGCCGAATGTTGTTTGGGTGAGATCGTTTGTCCCATAAGAGAAAAATTCTGCTTCTGCGGCGATTTTATCAGCAGTAAGCGCTGCGCGGGGCAGCTCAATCATTGTGCCAACAAGATATTCAACGCGAGTCCCTGTTTCTTTAAAAACTTCCTCTGCTGTCTCTACAACAACTTTGCGCTGCAATGAGAGTTCATTGATATGTCCAACAAGCGGGATCATAATCTCAGGTAAAACCTTGATACCGCGTTTTGTAACATCAGCAGCAGCTTCAAAGATGGCACGCGCCTGCATCTCCGTTATCTCCGGATAAACGATACCAAGCCTACATCCACGATGTCCAAGCATTGGGTTAAATTCGTGTAATTCCTCAACGCGCTCACGGAGTTTTTGCGGGTCAACGTTGATTCTTTCGGCAAGATCAGTGATTTCAGACTCATTTTTCGGCAGGAATTCGTGCAGAGGCGGATCAAGGGTGCGGATAGTAACCGGATATCCCGCCATCGCCTCAAAAATGCCGATGAAATCTGTGCGTTGGTGTGAAAGCAACTTCGCCAATGCCTGTTTCCGTTCTAACGTTTCATCTGCAAGGATCATCTCTCGGACAGCGTCAATCCCTGTCCCGAAGAACATGTGCTCAGTCCGACACAGACCGATACCTTCTGCGCCAAATCCTCTTGCGTTTTTAGCATCTTCGGGCGTATCCGCGTTGGTACGAACGTCAAGTGTGCGCACCTCATCCGCCCATTCCATAAGCGTTCCGAATTGTCCGCTGAGTTCTGGTTGGATAAGTGAAACTTGCCCGTTTAGCACATCACCTGTGGAGCCGTTGAGTGTGATGTAATCGCCTTCAGCGTAACGTTTGCCACCAGCATAGAATTCCAATGCTTCTTCATTGATAAACAGATTCGAACACCCGGCAACACAGCTTTTTCCCATACCGCGTGCAACAACAGCAGCGTGGCTTGTCATGCCACCACGCGCAGTGAGAATACCTTCCGCCGCGTCCATTCCACCAATATCTTCTGGGGATGTTTCCGTTCGGACAAGAATAACTTTCTCACCTCCAGCTGCCAGTTCCTCAGCGCGTAGTGCCGTGAAGACAACCTTACCGACAGCGGCCCCAGGTGAAGCTGGCAAACCTTGTGTGATGACTTCAACAGAAGCATCTGGGTCTACACTCGGATGCAACAATTGGTCAAGATCATTGGCAGGGACACGCGTCAAAGCGGTCTGTTTATCAATCAAACCTTCCTCAACCATCTCTACAGCAATTCGCACAGCAGCTTGCCCCGTGCGTTTTCCATTACGTGTTTGGAGCATATAGAGCTTACTATCCTGAATTGTGAACTCTACATCCTGCATATCACTGTAATGCTTTTCAAGCCGCAATCCGATGTCAACTAATTCGTTATACGCATCGGGCAAAATGTTTCTCAATTCGGCGACAGGAAGAGGCGTGCGAATACCGGCGACCACGTCTTCGCCCTGCGCGTTAATGAGGAACTCACCGTAAAATTGGTTTGCACCGGTCGAAGGGTTACGGGTGAAGGCGACTCCTGATCCGGAGGTTCCCCCCATATTTCCGAACACCATGGCTTGCACGTTAACAGCCGTGCGCCCGAGTTCTTCAGAAATATCGTTGAGACGACGATAGGTAATTGCACGTTGATTGCCAGAAGATTCAAACACAGCGTCGCGAGCCATGTCTAACTGGCGGCGAGGTTCATCAGGAAAATCGTTTCCTGTGTGCTGTTTCACGGCGTTCTTGAATTCATCAACAAGTGCGGCTAAATCGTCTGCTTCTAACTCGGTATCTAATGTAACGCCTTTCGCCTTTTTCTTCTCTTCAAGTAAATGCTCGAATTCATCGTGATCGACATCAAGTACAACGTTTCCGAACATTTGGACGAAGCGTCGATATGAATCGTAAGCGAAACGTTCATTTTCAGATTTGGTAATGAGTCCCTTCACAGCGTCATCATTTAAACCGAGATTCAGAATCGTATCCATCATTCCCGGCATAGAAACCGCCGCACCTGAGCGAACAGAGAGCAGGAGTGGGTTTTCGGTATCACCGAATTTTGCGTCCAACGCATCTTCTAACTTCTCAAGGTTCTCGGTAATCTGTTGGTCAAGACCGCTGGGGTACTTTTTATCGTTATCGTAGTAAAATTTGCATACTTCAGTGGAAATCGTGAAGCCTGGGGGTACTGGCACGCCGAGATTGGTCATCTCTGCAAGATTTGCGCCTTTACCACCAAGTAGCGTGCGCATCGTTGCGTCGCCTTCGCCTTCACCGGCTCCAAAGAAGTAAACATACTTCGGTTGTGTCATTAAAATTCTCCTCATTCAAACTTATCATTCTGTCCTATTGTGATGCCACCCACTACCTAAAAGTAGGGGCTTCGGTTTCTTCGCAATTGCACTGTTTCCGAAGAAACAAGTGTCGGACATTCGCTCCACCAGTAAACCGTTATTCCGAATCAGATCGGTTTTATCAGGTATTCAACCCTGCGCACCCGGGCCTAAATAATAAGTTTGGGGTGGCGATACAAAGCACAGGATTATTACTTCTCTGACGACTTACATGAACGCCACCAATAATAATGATGGACAAGGTCTCACTTGCAACTCGCCACATACCATGCTACTGGTAAGGATAGTACTCTATCAGAGATTGATAGAGGTAGCATTACTATCCAGCAAGTTGCAAATAGGATACCACATATCTTCAATAAAGTCAAGTTTTTTTGATAAATAAACCGCTTAGCCGTGGACATCCCGCAAGCTGAAGCATGGGGATTTGACGGAAGGTGTTAAAAGGAAAAATATATACAAGAAATGGTATAAGAAGGGATTCCCGCTTATTGAAATGTTGCAGCGATACCTAATTTACCAGGTTAGGTGTAAGTTCCCAAAACAGCAAGGTGCCGTCACTACTCCCGGTTGCAAGTGTCTTGCCATCCGGACTGAAAACAGCTGTATAAACCAATCTTGCATGCCCTTTCAACGTTTTTAGGTGTGTGCCTGTTTGCACGTCCCATAAACGCACAGTGGTGTCTCTACTTGTACTGGCGAGTGTTTTTTCATCCGGGCTGAATACAACGCTCCAAACCCCATCTGTGTGTCCTGTAAGTGTGCGTGTAAGTGCGCCAGTCTGCACATCCCAAAAACATATAGTTTTGTCATTACTTGCAGTGACAAATGTCTTACCATCCGAACTGAAAACGATGCTGTTAACATACTTCGCAAGATTGTCCTGTGTCCGAATAAGTGCGCCAGTTTGGACATCCCAGAAACGCATCGTTTTATCATCGGCTGAACTCACAAGGATTTTTCCATCTGGACTGAAAGCAACACTATTGATACTCTCCCTATGTTCAGTCAAGGTCATTAGAAGTTTTCCCGTTGCTACATCCCATAAACGGACATCCGTGTCGTTACTTGCGGTTGCAAGCGTCTTGCCATCGGAACTGAACACAACACAAGTACATAAGTCAGTATGGCCTGAGAGTATGTGCAAAGTTGTGCCAGTCTTCACATCCCACAAACGCGCGTCCGTGTCCCAACATGCGCTTGCAAGCGTCTTGCCATCCGGACTAAACTTAAGGTCTACAACATCAGCCTTATGCCCTTTGAGTCGGATGAGTTCTTCACCTGTATGCATATCAATTACAAGTATAGTTTCATCCCAACCAGAACACGCCAACATGAATCCATCTGGACTGTACACAACGCTCGTGACACGAAAGGTATGATCTGCGATTGTCTCACGACATGTCCCGGTTTGCACATCCCACAGACGGACAGTACTGTCACCACTGCCAGTTACCAATGTAGACCCATCCGGACTAAACGCAAGGCTTGTGACTTTCCTCGTATGTCCTTTTAGTAATTTAATCGGTGTACCTGTGCGCGCGTCCCACAAACGCACGTCTGTGTCAAAGTCCATTGCAGTACTCACAAGAAATTCACCATCTGGACTAAATAGGACGTTAGTAACTCTTCCTGTATGTCCTGTGAATGTTCGCAGAGATTCGCCAGACTTGACATCCCACAAACGAATAGTTTTGTCCATACTCGAACTTGCAAGTGTCTTTCCATCTGGACTAAACGCTACCCTACTAAGAGCAGATGTATGTTCTGTGAGTGTTTGAAGAGATGCCCCAGTTTGCACATCCCACAGACAGACAGTAGCGTCCCAACTTGAACTTGCCAATGTAGACTCATCTGGGCTGAACACAACATAATTAACCCTATCCGTATGCCCTGTAAGTGTACGGGTGATTTGACTTGTTTGCATATCCCACAGACAGATGGCATTGTCATCACCTGCACTCGCCAATGTAGCCCCGCTCGGGCTGAAGGTAACGTTATTGATACGACAGGCATGCGCTTTCAACGTCTGGATATGTGTCCAGGTTTGTACATCCCACAGACGGATGGTATTGTCACCACTCGCACTTGCCAGCGTAGCTCCATCTGGACTGAAGCAAACAGTGGTCACATCAAGCGTATGTCCAGTAAGAAAGCATAGTTCCTTAACGGACTGTGCATCGTATATCCAAATCCCATTTGCACTCGCTACTGCTATAAGATTTCCATCAGGAGCGTATGCTATTTCCGGTGGATTTAGGACATCACTTACCCTACCTTTCCCGAGACGTGCTATCGTGCCTGTGGGTAGATTCCATTGTGTGTAATCTTGGGAAATGGGGTTCGAGTCTAAAGTATGTAATGTAAGCGACAAATCAACGGGACCAATGCCTTTTTGGCATTCCCCGGATAGTGTTTTTTTCATTATGAAGTTATCCTATTGTTTTACTATAGTTTGGACAGTTCCCGTTTGTTGCAAGTTGGTTTTCAAAGGTTTCTATTTTTTGTGAGTTTGCACAATACCGATCTCACGTTATTATTAACATTCATATCTAAAAATTTGTTTCAGAAATCAATTGACTTTCATCCTTGATAATGTGATACACTATAGAAAATTCAGAGCAATAAAGGCAAATAGAATGAATCTCCCAATCCTATCCGAATCCAGACGTTTAGCGATGTTACAACCACCAAAAGAACGCGTCCGAATGGTGCTTGATACGGACACCTATAATGAAATTGATGACCAATTTGCAGTTGTTCACGCGCTGCTTTCACCCGATCAACTCAATGTTGAGGCGATATACGCTGCACCCTTTCACAACAACCGTTCGGCGGATGCGGAAGACGGCATGGAGAAAAGCTATGACGAAATTCTGCGACTATTAGACTTCCTTGGCACCAAATCCGATGGTTTTGTTTATCGCGGTTCACGGGCATTTCTATCTAATGGAGAGACTGCTGTGCCAAGCGATGCAGCAACCGATATGATTGAACGCGCAATGGTAAACACCGATGATCCTCTCTACGTTGTCGCTGTTGGTGCAATTACGAATGTTGCTTCTGCAATTTTACTTGAACCTGAAATCATCAAAAATATAGTCGTTGTGTGGCTTGGTGGTAACCCGTTATATTGGTCTCATACACGAGAATTCAATCTTGCACAAGACATCCACGCAGCACGATTAGTTCTGGATTGTGGCGTGCCGTTTGTTCATCTCCCTGCACGCGGTGTCGTCTCACATTTACACACAACAGTCGCAGAGATGGAACGCTACGTTCAAGGACAGGGCAAAATTGGCGATTATCTCGTTGAAATATTCAAAGACTATCACAAAGACCACTTTGCTTGGTCAAAGGTTATTTGGGATATATCTGCAACAGCGTATCTTGTAAACAGCAGCTGGGTGCCAACAGAAATTGTGCATAGTCCTATTTTGACAGATGCTGTAACGTGGAGTTTTGATAACAGTCGGCATCTGATGCGTGTTGCTACAAGTGTGAATCGGGATGCAATCTTCCGAGACCTGTTTCAGAAATTACAGCAAGCGAGTTAGAGTTTCCTATAAGATATTTATACCTCAATTTATAGGAATGGCTTCCAACGCGCTATTCAGATCGTCTCTGAATTGATTTTCTTGTGCCTCGTTATAGAACGAAGGCACGCCGATGATGCGATATTTCCTATCTTCTGTTAGGATTCTACTGGGGAATTCTGCACAAATCTCTTGCAGAAATTCCTCTTTCCAACGGTCTCCTTCAGCAATATGCTTTCCTTTGGGTTCTATGAAAAGTTGGTAGGATAGCGCGTTGCCGTTTTTCTCGCGTAAGAACAGCACAAAATCGGGTTGAAATCCTTGCCCATCAGAGAAGTTATAGAGTGAGAAATGTCCCTCGTTGCGAAGCAGATAGATGCTCTCGTAGTCTCTTTCTGTTTCCTTAATCCATCTGTCTAACAAGCGCACAAACGCTCTTTCTTCGCTCGTGCCGTAGAGGGTATCATAAGCAAACCAGTCTTTAACCGAAACAAAATGCGTGAATTGCGGGTCCTCTTTAGACTTTAAGGTATCGGGACTGAATTCCAAACGTTTATCTGTGAAAATGGCGTTGACGAATTCTTCATGAAACTGTGTTGTGCCTTCGTATTCGGTAATCTGTTCGCGGATATCGGATTCAATTTGACCTAACAAACCGCAACATGCAGCCAGTTTTTCAGCGCGATTGATTCCTAACTCATCTACGTTTCCTTGAAGATTGATTGTCAATCCTCCAAGATAGTCCTCAGAGGTGATAAATTCGCTCATAGATGTCAACTGTGGGAAATATCTTTTGACTGATGCATAAGTAAAAAACGGGTTGCGCGCAATCGCAGCTTTAACGATATTCATCTCAACATCTTTTACTGGCAAATCCTGCGGGTCTTCGTCAGAAACAACCGGAACGTTTTCATCCTTGAGTGCTGTAATTGTGCCTCCTTGACCCGTAGCGATCTGATGTGCATAGTCCTTCTTTTTAACGCCTAAATCCTCAAAGGATTCAATGTGTTGATAGTTTTTCTTAACGCGTCTGTTGAGCCAAACAACGCCTTTTTTGTAAAAGTCGGTTTCTTTGAACGAGTCTTTTAGTTTGATCTCACAGGCGACACGGTTCCTATCCATCATACCCTCGTTAATCAGTGCCGTCCGGATTTCGGAGATGTAGCGCGAATCGTTGACGCTGTGGTAGTGAAGTTCCTCTAACACGCGCAATTCATGCTCAAGATTGTCGTCAAACTTTCGGCGGAATCGGTCTGGTTGGTCTGGTAGGACAAAAGGAAAGTAACGCGCCCCGCGTCCGATAAGCTGTGCCTCAGAAATTGTCGTTTTTCCGATTTTGCCCTGCCCTGAGTCGCGTGTTTCATAACAACGTACAATGTCAAATAGGTTTAGTACATCCCAACCCTCGTTTAACTTTTGCACTGCAAAGATAGCACGAATTGGATTGTCCTTGTCTTCAAGGGTGTTTACTTTTATCTGATAATTCTTCTTCTCGGTTTCATCGTTAACTGAAAGACAGAATTCCTCGCGAAATTCTGATTTGAGGCGTTGTGTCAACTGTTCAGCACTGATGTGGTTTTCGTCAAAAAAGCGGAATGCCCGTTCAACAATTTCAAGATTTGAATGCCGAATACTATCAATTTGGTCAGCGGTCAGTTCATCAATGAGTTTGTGGAAGTCCGCTTTGTTTTTCTGTGATTGTGCGATTGTCCGCTGTGCCTTAAACAGCATGACAGGTTTCAAGTTAATGCTGTTTTTCGCTGCGACCGCCTGCTTGTATTGGTTGAGAATCAACGCCTGCAGGATGCGTGAGTCCTGATCTAAATCGGAATGTGCAAGCACAATCTCTTTTGAAAACTTATCTGTCCGAAAATTCACCAGATCGTATCGGTTGATGACCTTGTTCCGATATTTCTCTACCATTGCGGGTGTTTCGTAATCGTGTGTAGCAGTGAATTCCAAGAGTAGATTATCTTCATTGGATTTGAAGATACGTTCTACCGTGTTCTCCCAACTTTCAAATAGTTCCTGTCCTTGTTGTGACCTTGTGCTGACGTTCATGTGATGTGCTTCATCTGCCAACAACACAATTTCCTGATCCGTAAAATTTTCATAAGTTAAAGCGTTCTCCTTTTCCGATGTCATATCAGTGTGGAGCTGCTGAATCGTTGTAAAACAGATATTGATGTCGTTTTCATTAACTCCATCAAAATTGTCTACCTCTGTCACTGCGACTTTTTTTCCATCAATATGAATGTTCTCACTGAAAAGGTATTTTGTGGAGCGTGGGTTGAGGAAGTTGTCTCTTGTCTTTTCTATGATATTGGTGGAGTTGACGAAAAAGAGGAAGTTGCGGTAACCCTGTCCATAGAGGTAGAGGATTAAGCCTGCCATGATAAGCGTTTTGCCGCTGCCTGTTGCCATGTTGAATAGAAAATGTAGCGGCTTTTCTTCACAGGGGAAATTGTTCTCAAAACAGAGGAGAAACCGTGCAAACGCCTCTTTCTGATATTCACGGTATTCAAAAGTGGGGTTAAGGTTATCAGTGAGATATGTTGGAATTTCGGTGTTTTGGATAGTCCGTTTTCCGAATTCCTCTAAAATAAGATCGTATAAAAATTTTTCGGCCATTTTACTTTTATCAGGTGCTGGAATTAAAGACCCAATTTTCTCTTTTTATCAAGTCCACTACTTTAATACATTCAACCTTAAAATGCTTGCAGACATCAGGAATTTTCGGTCTATTCACACTATCTGTAAGGTTTTCTTCCGTTACGACAATACAATTATCAGTGACTTGTGCGAACGCGATACACCATGGATCAGCACCTGATTTATCTCTTCTATCATCTAACAGTTTAGGGAATTGGGATAATATCTCACTAACCTTTTCCTGGATGAATTCGTCAACTGGTACTTGAAAGTATTGTTGAAGGTTATTCTGATTACACCATAGTTTTATACCTGAGTCTTCCATCGCTTCTTCGAAAACAACCTGTGACATTTTTAGCCTGCCCTTTCCTATCAGTTCCACCACTTTACACCACAAGGCAGGAAAGTTTGCGATTGGATATCGTTCATTAAACGCTGCAAATAATGCACTTGTATCCAAACTATAAATTATGTGATTTTCGTTAAAAAGTGAATTCATGCAAAAATGCTACTTTCAATTTTAGAAAGATGTTTTGTATCACAATAAGAAAAAACAGCGGCCAATTTCGAGAGTGTTATTTTATCCTCATAGTATGCCCTGAAAGCGGTACGGGCAAAAAACTCGCCAGAAGCATTAAGTAATCGGGTATGGTAATGTGGAAATCCTTTAGGTTCTTGTATGTTATCTTTATACTTTTTTTGCTGATCTTTTCTGAATGTTTGATATTCTCGTTGAGAGATTTTGTTGAGAGTTAACAATCTCCGCATGATAACTTCAGGACTCACACGAAAATATGCACAGGCTTCGGATAATATTTTATTACTTACCTTTAACTTTACCATTTTTAGCAATTCATTTTGTGGCACTAATACCTCTGCTGCGACTTGATTGCAAAAGACTTCAATGGGATCAAAATTCGGAAAACTAACTTCTTCAAAGTTCATATTCTGAATGATACTTTCCCCCAGAGCAATGTGAACTAATTCGTGAATGATTGTAAATATACGACCGTAAGGACTATCTTTAGGGTTCACAACAATTACAGGAAACGGTCTCTGTGCAATGCAAAATCCACGTGCTGTTTGCAGTTCAACAGAAAGGTGTGTGTTTACAGAAGTTTGACAGACAAGAATGCCTTTCGTCTCAACGGTCCTTCTCCAAAACTTCAAAACTTTGTAACGATCTTTAGTTCGTGGTAGTTTTTTTGTAGTGAAATCAAGAAATCGTCTAATTTTCTCCGCTGCTTTTCCAGATTCCTCGTTAATATTAATTTTTAGAGACACTTTAGGTGGAACTTCCTCCAGCATTTCATAAAGGCCAATGATTGTTTGCCGTCTATCAATAACTTCAACGATATTAGCATTTAATCTATAGATTTCTTCAGCATCTCGCGTGCTTGTCCCTGGCAATACTCGGTAATCTGTAAGCGGTTTGAAATCGGTAGGAGCCTTCGGCAAATAGAAAATGGTGATATGCGTTTTATAGAGTTTTGCAATCTTCTTCAATTGCGCGAAGGTGGGTTGATCTGTCCCGCTTTCCCACGCTTCAAGTCGTTCACGGTCTATATTTAATTTCTTTGCCACGAAGTCTATCTCTAATCTGATACGTTTTTCACGTACCCACTTCAGAACTTCCGGCGTAATAAGTGCTTTGACAGATTTAGCCATGGTATACAACACCCTGTAAAACTTGATAATAATAAATCAATAGTAAATATAAACTTAACACATAATACATGTTATGAATTAAAGTATATCACAATAGAAACAGATTGTCAAGAAACGATTCATCTATTCTGTGAGGCGTTTGTCTATGCTCCATAAAACACCTTATTTCCCACATCGTCGATAGGCAAAATTTTTGAAAATCACTTGACATTTACCGATAAATATAGTACAATAGAAAGTGCCAGTGGACAAAATTCGGGTTCATCCGTGTGATTGGGAGGCTACGGCTCAGACCAATCCTATATCCCTGGCGTTTATTTTCTACTCTTTAAGGTTTCTGCTGTAAGCGGTTTGTTCTGCGTATAATATACACCATGCTCTGTCTTGCATGTGTCATCAATATCATGGACAAGACCGAATGCCTGCCATAGATACACCAAATATCTATCTTCACCTCGTTCATAAAGTCTCTGTAACGCCCAGATAAAATAGTCAACAGCCTGTAGACCTGCATGTTCTTTTGGAATTGCTGCAGAAATATTCAAGGTAACATTGGTTAATGTGCGTCTTTGTAAATTACTCTGTTTATGTTGCATTTCAGGGGCAAATTCAATTGCTTGACGCAAAGAATGAGTCCTTCCGGATTTGCCACGTTTTGAGAAAGTAATAATATATCTGCCATGCTGACGCAACCTTTTGTTAAACAACCGTCCTGTCAAATAGTCGTAAAGTTCGTTGGGGTGGTAACGATAATCTGATTCTCGTTTGTTGCGTTGGCGTACGTATTCAAGAACGCTCAATTTATCGGCAACAACTGCGTAAAAGCGTAATCCTTCCATGTCACGTAAAACCCTAAATACCTCCCTCCGAACTTCAGGCAGATCATCTTTAGCATGGAATGCAAGTGCGGTTTTCCGCTCGTGTAGCTGCATTGACGGTACTCCTGTGAAATAGGAATCGTCCATCAGTTGTGCGCGTAGCCTATCAAAACGATCCTTTAATGCCGTTGGGTTCGGCACATCTAACAAACCGAGTATGAAAAAGCGAGAACATCCTTCTGTACCTACCAATACCTTTCCTGTCTTGGAAAAGAGAGTACTGTCACCACCTTCATCTACAAAATAGTGCCGAATTGAAGTAGGTGCTTTTGGGTTTCGTTTATTCTCCATAAAACTTCTTATTCAACGCCTTATCTTTTTCACTCACCGCAAAATCCGCATCCTCTATTTCGGAAAGATTGACATAGAGTTGGTTCTTATCCAGCAGTTCTACCAATAGATGTTTCTGTGCCTCAAGGTCATCAATAGCGATGAAATCTTGGACTGCTTCTTGGGGCGTTTCGGCGTTGACATACCAATTCAGGAACGAACTTTCGGCGATGTTTTTCCAGAGTGCGACAAGTTCTTCGGAGGATTGTGCGGCTTGGATTTTGTCCATATAGGTTTGGTTGTATTCTTTTAGTTCGCATGAGACAAAATTTCCGCTCAGAAAACCTTCTTGTGCGGTTACTTTCTCAAGTCGTTCCTTGCAAACTGATATATGCTCATCCAACTGCTCCACGAGGATAAACTGACGGGTACCGCCATCCTGTTTGTTCAATTCTAATACGGCATGTCCCGTTGTGCCTGAACCAGCGAAGAAATCAAGGATAATGTCTCCAGGATCCGTTGTAATTTTCACTATATCCACAACTGTGTATAATGATTTTGGATATGAAAAAGATTTCCTTCCCAGTATTTTTTCTAAAAGTCTTGTGCCATGTTGTGTTGCATTATACTTCTTTTCAGTCCAAGTAGTTTTGGGACGCAAACCTTTGTATTCAGTTATTCTTCGCTTAAAAAAGATTTGAATGTGTCCATCTTTATGCCTTTTGACGACAATTTCGTTTGTGTCTAATTTCTGTTGGAATGTTGATGGGGAATTTGTCCAAACCCATTCTGTGCCATTTTCTATTGGATACACTTCATGATAGTCTTCCTCCTTTGTCAAAGAAATTTGCTTTAAGTCTTTTGAAACATAAATCGGATAAAACTGTTTGGGTCTATCTTCTCGCCGTGCATTCCTTGTTTCACCCTTACGCATTAGATTTTCCAGTTTGTATCGTGATATTTCATCTTTTTCATTGTAAGTTTTCTCTGTTTCTTTGGACATCTCAAAGAAGTTAATCTTTGCAAGTTCCTTATTTTTCGCGTAAACTACCATGAATTCGTTTGATGTCGCGAAAAAATTGTTATTAGTCTTACCTGCTGGATGATGAACGATAGTCAGGACAGAGATTCGGTTCTCTCTCCCAAAAACTTCGTCAGCCAAAGTTCCTAAATACAAGAGTTCGTAGTTATCTATGGAAATTGCAATAAACCCATCATCTCTCAAGAATTGTTTCGCTACATCCAACCTGTTCTTCATAAAAGTAAGCCAACTTGAATGATTAAAAGTATTGTTATAGGTGAAAATGTTTGCTTCTCCGCCTGTATTATATGGCGGGTCAATATAAATCAATTTAACCTGGCCGCGGAACTGCTGTTTAAGGGTGTGGAGGGCAATGAGGTTATTGCCCTTGATAATCAGGTTTTCGCGTATCGTGCCGTTATCGTCGCGCTTTATATCGCTAACTTCTTCTTCACCTGCTGCGGTGTGGCGTTTCCAGTTGGTAAGCACTTTCGGATCAAACATGCGATTGATTTCGTCTTGTGCGAGAATTTCGTTGAAGAATATCTCTTTACGCTTTTCTTCTTCCTTTGTCTGTCCGCCTTCAAGCACACAATCTTTGTAGGGCCAAACGAGCGAGACTTCGCCGCGTTCGCGGAGAAATTTACCATCAATGTTTAAACCGATTTTATTACGGAATTGGGTGTAGGAATTGGCAAGGAAGTTTTTAGCGGTGATGTAGTCAATGAAGGTGTTGTGGTTGAAAACCCAATGCTCGTCAATTTCGTCAAAGAAGGTTGATTTTATTTTTGGGTCGGACAGCAACAATCTGATAAGGTTGTGGTCAAGTTTCCATGCGTGGTCTTTGACTGCGGCGGGAAGGAGTTCGCCTGATTCGTCAACAAAGTCGGGGTTGGTTTTAAGGAGAGCGATCAGTTTTTCGTTGAAGTTTTGATTTGACATGGAGATTATTAACCATTACCGATCAATTTTAACGCGATACTCACTGAGAATATAATACCGCCTGTTAGGATTGCACCTAAAAACAATTGGATCACTGTCATTTTGCCATTAACTCCTGATATGCTTGTTTCAAGATCGGTTATATTTTTTGACAGATCTTTATGTTCTTTCCTGTTTTCTTCATCCAATTCTTTCATATCAGACCTTAAGTCGTCCATGTCAGACCTTAAGTCGCTCATATCAGATCTTAAGTAGTTTACATTTAATTTTAATTCGTTTACATCAGTCTTTAACTCGTTTACATCAGTCTTTAACTCGTTTACATCAGTCTTTATTTCATTTACATCAGACTTTAATTCGTTCATATTATCTTCAAGTCTTTTCAGAATTTCAGTATTGAGTTCGTTTGCCATTGTTTCTCTCCTCGTATAAAAATCGTTTGCGCGATCTATCATCCCAACAATTATCGTGAATAGGGCAATAACCACCATATTGTTTAAGTTTACCATATATCAGGGAAAAGGACAAGGAATTATACTATAAAAAACCTTGATTTTCGGGCAGGCATGCCGTATACTATTCATATTGGTTTAAAAGATATTCCGAAGGAAAAACATGAACGATTTTAAGCAAATTCTGTCAACCATCAGTCGTCCATTCCAACAAGAAATCCGTAAAGGCTGCCAAGATGACGTTGTCATAAATGGCATGGGTGCTTATGTGGAACTCTGGGTAGGCCATGCGAAAGCACTTGAACTCACCTCCGATGAAAAGCAGCATATCAATCGAATCGCTGCACTTTTCACTAACTATTCCGGTATTTCTCCGACAGAACGACAGAAAGCTATTCAAACCGCCTCTGAACAGATAAATGCTGCGCTCTCTGGCAAGCCGATAGATGGAACGTCTATAGCAACCGAAGCAAGTGTGAACGTGGAGAACAAAAAGCCTATCCCCACACCCGCAAAACAGGTTGAGAACTTGCCGCTATTTCAAAATGTCGGTGTTTCTCAAGGGACAACTACCGCCTCGCAAGACACTCCGACACCTGAAAAAACGACACCAAGTAACGTCGATCAGACTCGAAAAACATCACTATTCGCGTCTGATACTACCTCTGCAATGCGTTCTGAAGATATCGAAAACCCGGACGAAGTCCCCGTGACGCTTGGGGATACACCTGTTTCAACAGATGTTGAATCGCTTGAATTTCTTAATAATCCGCTGCAATATCTAAAAGGCATTGGTACCCGCCGCGCTGAAACGCTGAAAGATGAAATTGACATTGAAACAGTAGGGGCATTGTTAGAATACTATCCACGTGATTACATTGATAGATCAAAAACAGTTGAAATATATAATGTGGGGAGAAGAGAAGATGGCGAACCAGAAACGGTTCAAGGGAGGGTTGTCAATCATGTAACAACACCGCCAGTGACAAAAGGTCGCAAGAGCATCGGCAAAGTTTCTATTTACGATGGTACTGGGGTTGCTGTGCTGGTCAACTTCGGACGCCGTATCGGGTATATCAAATCTATTCTCCCTATTGATACAGAAGTTGTGATTAGTGGAAAATTCACACGCCGCTACAATGAAATTCAAACAACAGACTACGAGTTTGAGGTATTTGACGAAGAAAACCTGATTCACACCAAGCGCATCGTGCCGAAATACCCGCTCACAGCAAAACTTACAGCAAAAATGCTACGGACAGCGGTGCGCAATGCATTGAATGAACATGGTGATAATATCCCCGAAATTTTACCACTTCCACTCCGCCAAAAACATCAGCTGATAGATAGACAGCAAGCAATTAACGAGATCCATTTTCCTTCTTCAGAAGCACATCGGCAAGCAGCACAGCGGCGGCTTGCGTTTGATGAATTCTTCCTACTTAGCCTCGGTATGGAGATGCGCAAGGATGACAGAACTTCACAAAACGGTATCCAATTTGAGATTGAAGATGCACTGCAGAACAGCAATTCGCTGATTAGAAAATTCGTAAATTCGTTATCGTTTAAATTAACCAATGCGCAAAAACGGGTTTTCAAAGAAATCAGAGAAGATATGCAGAGCAAACGGGTGATGAACCGACTGATTCAAGGCGATGTCGGTTCGGGAAAAACTGCTGTCGCTGCAATGGCACTCTTGTGTGCGATTGAGAACAGATACCAAGGTGCTTTAATGGTACCGACCGAAATCCTCGCTGAGCAACACCACCACAACCTTTCGACGTTGTTAACGCCGCTGGGTGTCCAGGTTGTACTTCTTAAAAGCGACCTACGGAAATCCGAACGGGAGGAAGCATTGACTGCAATAAGCGATGGTTCTGCAAACCTCATTATCGGCACACAGGCACTGATACAGGAAGGCGTTGATTTTCACAAACTTGGGCTTGTTATCGTTGATGAACAACATCGATTCGGTGTGATGCAGCGCGCAACGCTCCGAGGCAAAGCAAAATCAAACAGTGCTGCAGAACAGCTGTCGCCCGATGTGCTTGTTATGACAGCCACCCCGATTCCGAGAACTCTCTCCTTGACAATTTACGGTGATCTGAACGTGTCTGTAATTGATGAGATGCCACCGGGAAGGCAGAAGATTGAAACCGAATGGATAAAAGAGAAAGACAGAACGGAATTCTACGCGAAACTTGAAAAAGAGGTGCGCCGTGGGAAACAGGCTTATATCGTCTATCCGCTCGTTGAAGAGTCCGAAAAACTTGAGGAATTAAAGGCTGCCACAAGTATGGCAGAACACATCCAGAAAGATGTCTTTCCACACCTACGCGTTGGACTACTACACGGACAGATGAAGTCTATAGAGAAGCAGGAGGTTATGTCAAGTTTCAATGCGCGTGAGATCGATATCTTAGTTGCAACGACGGTAATTGAAGTGGGAATTGATGTGCCAAACGCAACGTTGATGGTCATTGAAAATGCAGAACGGTTTGGATTGGCACAGTTGCATCAGCTGCGGGGTAGGGTCGGCAGAGGTAGTGATAAATCATTTTGCTATCTTGTCGCAACGCCAAAAACAGATGATGCATACAGACGAATTCAGGTGATGGTGCGTTCTAATAATGGATTTGAAATTGCTGAAGAAGATTTGAATATCCGGGGTCCGGGCGAATTTTTCGGCACGCGCCAATCGGGAATTCCAAATTTTAAAATCGCCAATATAATTAGCGATGCAGCGCTTTTGGAAACAGCAAAGAAAGAGGCAATGCAATTAGTAAAAGATGATCCGCGGTTAAATGACCCTGAGCATCAACTGATGAAACAGATGTTAAACGCGCATTGGAAAGGGCATTTGGAGATTGCATCTGTTGGGTAGTTGATTGAGAAACACATAAGCATCAATTTAAGAAAAGAATTATGCGCTAAATGCCCCAGGCCGGTAGGTTCGGTTACAAACCGAACCTACCGGGCCTGGATGCACGCTAAATTGACGACTATGGGTAGTTGATTGAGAAACACATAATCATCTTACATTTGGGGGTAAAATGGCACAACAAACAGAAGTTTTAATCGTAGGTGGTGGTATTTGGGGACTAAGTACCGCCTATCATTTAGCAAAATTTGGACAAAACGGTGTTCTCGTTCTGGAGCGCAATGAGAAAATCGCTGCGGAGACAACACCCCAGGCCGCAGGTCTTGTAGGCCAAATTCGATCCTCTGTTACAATGCTGCAGGCAATCCGGTATGCACTTGAACTGTTCTCTCAATTTCCAAAGGAGACCGGTCATGATACCGGTTTGCGCCAAACCGGGAGCCTAATGGTGGCACTTACGCCAGAACGGATGGAGGCTTACACACGTCAAATTGAAAGGGCTAACCTAACCGGAATTGAGGCCAACTTTGTTTCCCATGCAGAAATGGCTCGCCTTGCACCTGCGATGGACATGACCAAGATTGAGGGTGGATATTTCGTTCCCAACGATGGATATGTTGATCCTCAACAGTGTGCTCTTGCTTATGCCGCAGCAGCAAAAGATTTAGGAGTTCAAATCCGATTGAATACACCTGTAACAGGATTTCGGCATCGCAATGGGAAGATTCTTGGCATAGAAACAAAAAAAGGTTTTATTGCATCAAATCATGTCGTAATCACTGCCGGACCGTGGAGTGCGGCACTCGCCAAGGAAGTTGGCACGACCACAGCGGTGCAACCAATTCGCCATCAACGTGTTTGCACAGTGTCAACTTCTGGAATCCCCAACCACCACCCAGTTGTGCGTGTCACGGATGTTAGTTGCTACCTGAGACCCGAAAAAGATGGCTACCTATACGGGTACTTTGAGCCGGCACCAGTTAGTATTGACTTGGAAACAATGCCTACTGATTTCAGGACAGGAGATGTTGAACCACCTATAGAGGTTATGGCAGAGGCTCAAAAACGGCTTACCCCAGTTTTCCCGATTCTAAAGGACCTTGAAATAGACGAGTATAAACGTGGTATGACCACATTTGCGCCCGACGGTGCTTATATGATTGGTCCTGTGCCAGAAATTGATAGACTCTATTTAGCCACAGGTTGTGCGGCTTTGGGGATTGCCGGTTCTGCGGCAGTTGGTCGATGGTTGGCGAATTGGGTGATCAACGGGGAGCCTGACGAAGATTTGACTATGTTTTCACTCCAACGGTTTGGCACTCAAACTATCGATCAGGAATGGTTACGTCGAGAGAGCGAGCAATTTTACGCAAACTATTACGGCATCCGTACAGAGTAGTATAGTGACACAGGACTTACGCATTCCCCCTTGATAAGGGGGGTAGGGGGATTAAATTGTCCAATATTTCACTGTTTTTAGTCTTTTTAACCCCCTACCCCCTTATCAAGGGGACTTTAAGAGAAACTGCGTAAGTCCTGTGACATTTAGAATTAAAGGGGCATTTTGTAGCACAATCTAAATGAAGATTAAAAAATAAATCGGTAATTTTCATTATGCATATTCGGAACATTTTAAGCCCTCTTCAGTCCCGTCCGGACGGGACTAAAGAGGGCTAATCTCCATAATCATGCGTATTTAGAGGTGTTCACAATAACATAGATTTTTTCTTAAATTGACACATAAGGTGAGGTTTCCTAACCTCACCAATGTCCAAGTAATTGTGGATTTTACTGTAAACTTCATTTAGTTTGTGTCAAATGGAATGGAAGAATACAAGGGTATTCAGTTTTATGAATTGCCTGTTAAGGCGTTGCCTCAGGCTTTCAATTTTCTTACGGCAATTCTATATTTTTTAGGCTGCAAAGTCTTTTAGGCACTCCTCATAGACATCAAATCGTTCCCCTTCGTGTTCCTCCGCATCAACGAGTTTGAGCCAGAGCGCGCTATCCTTCTTTTCCCCACTGAGTTGGCGCCGACTTCCCAAATTTGACGGATCCGGACCGCTCCAGACAACTTCACCCCCTTGTAAATAGATGAAATCTCCGCGATACCTGTCTACCATGTCCTTCTGGTTTTCGAGATAGACTAATCCTTGTTCACACGTTGTGCGTCGCCAATTGGCAACCACTTCTGAAGTATCTGTCTCCACCGAATCAAACTCTGCCAGAGGTGCTGTAACCTCGCTTTCCCAATCAATTTCATCCAAGTCAACTGTGCCAAACCCGCGCTGTGCAGCGATGAGGATATGGTTGCGATCACGTTTAAAAGGCGGTGTAGGCCAGTCGGATGCAGGTTCATGTCCCATCAAGTGCATGCCAACGGTATCCGTAGAAATTGGGTGATCGCCCGCGATGAGCGCGTTGCAAATTCTGCCTTCACCTCCCCATTCGCGTCCCCATTGTCCCGTTAGCGCATCAATGATATTGAGACACGGCTTTGTAATCAGGGCAAGATCGGGCAGCACATAAGACAAACGGATCAGGTGGTGATAGTAGCTTCGTGTCCTTCCTTCAGGAAGCAGCATCGGTGGTAAACCGAAGAGGTTCTTAGTGCACAAAGTAATTCCCATAAATGCGTGATTTTTCATCTTTGCAACGGAAACAACCGCATCAGCATCATCAAAACATGCACTCAACGTGTAGCGGTCAAACATTGACCCGCCACCAGGAACATCGTAAACCTTAAACGGTGGTAGATTTGAATCAACGAACTGCACACCAAATTCTTTAAGATGATGTTCATAGTTGAAACCGGGAGGCATCCGATGTCCGTGGGTATATGGGTTTGTATCGGTAGCGATAAGTTGTGCTGTGGTGTGTTCCTTGAGCAACCGTAGGATGGCACGGCACACCGCATCGTCTACTAATTCACGGCGGCGCCCTTCAAAATAGATGATACGCTCATGCGGTTTCATCATGTTGAATTTGATAACAACCTTTTTGGCCGCCTCAATCGGTTTCCAAGATCGGGTAAGCGGGTCAGTAATACGGCGGAGGGTTTGGTAAATCTCCTCTTCACTTGCACGATAATCGCAATGTGCTGCGCGAACTTTGAACTGTTTTTCTGGCATTTATTGCTCCTTATGATAATTGGCACTGTGCCGCGTTAGCAGCGGAAATTTGGAATAATGTGTTGTAGATGTGATTTATTAGAATAACTCAAGTTGCTACCTATAAGTTTTAGACATACAGACACCGTTTTTAATAGAGAATAATTCATTTTTCGCAAGAATTCGTAGCGCAAACTTTATGAAGATTAATTTCAGGACTTACGCATTTTCTCTTAAAGTCCCACTGATAAGGGGATTTAGGGGGCGGGTCCCCATAGCGATAGCGTGTGGGGGGGAGATAAATCACTGAAATATCGTTGACATAACGCCTTTTTAACCCTCTACCCCCCTTATCAAGGGGGAATGCGTAAGTCCTATATATAATTCGTTAGTGAAAATATGGTGGACGGCACACGGCGTGTGCCTACTACGTTGTAATCACTGTGCCAAATCTTTTGCTTTTTTGAATTTCTGCTTAGCGAATTGCCCCCACTCTTTAATCTGCTCGTTGCGATAGATAGGGTCTTTCCATTTATCAGCGGCAATTTGCATCGCCTCGTCCTCAGTAATCGGCATTTCCACCAGGGCTGTGATTGCCGCCTCGCGCTTCACATCGTCTTTACATGCCGCGATCGTTTTCCACGCATCGACAAGGTCTATATGCGAATCAATAATGAGAATTCCGAAGAGATCGTTGACAATATCCCACCGTACGCTACCTTTATCAGCATCATAAGGAAATGGCGACAATTCCAAGGCAAACGGGTTATTTACAACACACCGATCTCCCAATTCGTCATACAACGTGGGTAGTACACTGGCGCGATTCAATCCACCTTTCCATTTAGGTCCCTCCGCATCGGTGTCGCGTAGCATCCACAGTTTTTGCGCCTGTTCAGACAAAACGAACTCAACAAATTTTTTCGCTACTGCCATGTTCGGCGCACCTTTCAGAATTGCGATGGAGTCCGGGTTGACAACAGTACCATCGGTTGGTAAAATGTATTTGATTTTTTCAGTACCAAGTGCAGCGATTTGGCTATAAGCATAAAAATCAATCGCTAACCCGTAAATCACTTGACCATTGCCAACATCTCTTGGAATAACGTTGGACCCAGCGGAAAACTTCTTCACATTTCCGCCCAATCTCGTCAAAAGCGCAAATCCTTTCTCCCATCCATGTGTCTGAAGGATTATCTCATACATCATGTGGGCACTTCCACTCTCTCGCGGATCGGCTGCACCAATTTGATTGACCAAAGCGATGTCTCCCAAATCCTCCCATTTTGTGGTTTTCGGTAAGTTTTTCAGCTCACGCAGCTGATCATTGAACATAATACCGAAACTTGATAACGCCGCACCATACCACCGAAATTTAGAATCGTAGACAGCAATTCCGTGGTACGATTGCGGAATCTGATCCAATTGGGTATCGGGTAGTTTATATGAAACCAACAAATCCATATCGGCAAGACGAAGATAACTATCCGTGCCCCCACCAAAGAAAATATCAATTCCAATACCATCTGGTGTCAGCTTAAAATCATTGAAAATCTGCCGATAATTGGAAGATGTCCCACCAGCATCCCGCCAATCCGTTTTGACAGGTCTGCCTGTCTCTGCTTCATACCATTTTTCAAAATTACTGCCGAATTCTGTCTCAATACTTTCCGGATGTGGTGATATAATAATGAGTTGATCCTGTTGCTTATCCGGCGACTGGCAACTCCACAAGAACATTAGGCAGAGCAGGCCCATCCCTAATGTTGCAAGATGCGTTGTTTTTGACGTTTGCCGTAACGGATTTAAATAGGACATGTCTGTGATTTCTCCTCTGAAATTGATATTTGTTACAAATTTTATATTCTGTTTGTGGTCGCGCAATAAATTGCGCCTTTTACCCGCTTTTTCTTGAAGAACGAATGTTCTGGTCTCTTCGAGTTCATAAGATTGTTCCTTACACCTACCTTTATGAAGATAATAGCATATCTTATCTAAAAATGTCAAGCCAAATCTATGACCCGGGTGTGTAAATATTTTGTCAGTTGTCTGAATCACGGATTGTCACAGATTTCACGGATTTCGCGGATCATAAGCATGGAGATGTCAAGTTGTTTTTCGTCTAGTAGTCTGTCCAGTCTAAAATTGTAGGTTGGGTTGAACACAATTGAAACCCGACAATATGAGTGTCAGATTGAATCCATGTCGGGTTTCACTACCGCTCTACCCATAGGTGTAAACTTAAGAAATGTCTGAATCATTATGATCCCTTCTCAATACGCATTGTTATTGGGATTGTCCACTCTTCAGTCCCGTAGGGACGATATGTTTATAGATCACGGTCGAACAAGGTCTCTTTAGTCCCGTAGGGACGATATGTTTATCTAATGTCTTTGTTAAACACATATCGTCCCTACGGGACTAAAGTCGGTAGTGTCAACGTTTTTCTATAAACATATCGTCCCTACGGGACTGGAGAGGCTTTCTGCATGAAAAAATCCTTAAGTTTACACCTATAGGTTTCACTACCACTCTACCCGACCTACAAACGGACAATTTTAGAGCGGACACTCCACTAGGCGATGTTCCTCGTCCGATAGTCCGTTTCTGTCCTATCCTCTTCCAGATTGCGCTTTGGGGGATAGCACAAACTGGAAGTTTATGGGACAAAACGCTTGATAGTTTTAGCATCGTCCGCGATTCAGACAGATAAGTGACAAAAACTTTATACACCCTATGACCCAACAGAGGCATTCAATTGTCTATATTTGCTCCTAATAGTATTAGTGCTTCTTTAGGTTTTGTTACGAAATAACGGAATGCGGAAGCTATTTCTGTGTTTCCGGAAGTGCGGAACAGGCTAATGGTTGCATTTCGTCCTGCACACATCACTTGAGGCCCGTTGCCACACCGGACTTGAGACGCATCCTCATCAAAGAGCACATCCCGCGTGTGATGCGACAGGTTCTCTATCGCCCAGTGTCCACACCGGTACATCAAATGAAGGCCCTGACTATACCAATCTTAACCCTTGACATTAACTCTATTTAATAATATACTTAAAACAACACACTGAAGCACCATAGTGTTTAGTCAAGTAAAAATTGATGAGTCTTGAAAGTAGTCGGGAATCGGAGTTCCCTCCTACCCGAAGCGATTCATCGGTAGGAGCGATCTCCGAATCGCGACCTATAATATGTTGACAAAGCAATAGCTTGATACTGGGAGATGGAACGATGCAGCGAAAAATACAGTCTGCGCCGACAATAGTCTATCCGGAATCGGACGGCGAACCTATGACAGAAACAGAGAAACATAGAGACTTAATGATTGATTTCATTCAGATGCTAAAACACCATTTCGAGTCTGCTAACGATGTTTATGTATCTGGCAACCTTTTCGTATATTATGAAGAGGTAAACCCAAAAAAATCTATATCACCCGACGTATTCGTGGTTTTTGGCGTTGAAAAGAAACAGCGGCGAACCTATCGGACGTGGGATGAAGCAACACGCCTGATTTTGTGCTGGAAGTCGCAAGTCCTGGTACCTTTACAGAGGATATGGGCAAGAAGAAAGAACTCTATGCATCCGTGCTTGCGGTGAAAGAATACTACATTTACGACCCGTTTGGTCAAATCGTTCCGAGTTTTATCGGTTATCGGTTGATTGATGGCGTATATCAAGAGATCGAATTTGTAAATGATCGACTTCTATCGACAGTGTTAGGTTTGGAATTAGGAGAACATAGAGGTGTGTTGAGGTTATATAACCCTAATACCTCACAGTGGTTGCCGACATCCCCTGAACGTGCTGAGAATGCCGAAACACGCGCACGACAAGAAGCCACCGCACGACAGCATGCTGAAACACGCGCCGAAAACGCTGAGACAGCACTTACCGAGGCTTTAGCGAAACTCGAACGTCTTCAAGCTGAGAAAAATAATTCATCAGGTTTTTGAAACATTTGTTATGAGGCTTCCCACCACACATCTCCCCCTATCTTGCCACTGTCTCTTGTACCAAAACAATAAAAGATGTGTGATAACCAAAACCCACATTTGGTTTTCTTAATAACGCGTAGAGTCTCTCAGAAGGCATCGGGAGAATAAACAGATGTTTGATTTCCATTCTCCGCTCTACTTAATCCTGCTCGCGGCAATACCGATTTCACTACTTATCCAATTACGTACAAGTGTTGTTGCAGCGAAGTGGCGAAAACGAACTACTTTTCTTCTCAGATGTGGTGCCCTTTTATGTGCGATCCTTGCCTTAGCAAATCTCCAACGAACTCACACAGAACAACGCCTTGCAGTCCTATTTTTACTGGATATATCTGACAGCATAGCACCATCTCAAAAAGACGATGCAATTAATCAGATTAACGCCACTATACATCAATTGAAACCGACAGACCAATTTGGGGTTATCGGTTTTGCACAAGAGTCGTCTGTCTTAATTGGAATGGGACCGGCGAATCAACAACCGTCACTATCATCAGTTCTGCAAGAATCAACTATTGATCAGAATTCTACTGATATTCTTGCTTCTCTCAGGCGATCACTTGAATTATTACCTGAGAATTACCATCGTCGGATTGTGCTTTTGACCGATGGCATACATAATCGCGGTAGTGCCCCCGTCACAGATTTTTTACCACTGTTTTCTGCAAGTGATGCAGAAATCATGACAATTCCTTTAAACACCGTGCAAGACGCAATTCGTGTGCAAGAGTTGCAGCTGCCGAACAAGGTGCGAAAAGGACAATCCTTTGCAATCCAGGCGATCATTGAAACAGATGGTAGCATCCCGACTGTATCAGCCACGCTTTATCACAATGGTGTTCCAATCCCTGATCTTGAATTCGCCCTCCAAAAAGGTAGAAATGTATTGACGTTACCAACACAAAAGGTTTTTGAAGACCGCCCGCATACATATCAACTGAAGCTAAACGTTAGTGACGTGATCCTTGAGAATAATCAAGCTTACGGTGTTGTGCAAATTCAGGATAAACTTTATGTGTTGTACGCAGAAGGTGATTTGAAATATGCCGATAACCTCAAAGAAGTGCTTGAAGAAAACGGTTTTGTTGTAAACGTGATTTCTGCTGCCGAAATACCGACAGAACTGGTAGCACTTCAACACAACGATTTATTGATACTTAGCAACATTCCCACTGATACGCTTTCGCCAGAGCAGATGAACATTATAGAAACTTATGTGCGTGATCTTGGACACGGATTAGTGGTTATCGGTGGAGACAGGGCTTTTGGTCCTGGAGGATATACGGATACTGCGTTAGAACGTGTTCTCCCTGTGGAGATGACACCGCGAGAGCAAAAAGATTCCGTTGCACTTGTTTTTGTAATTGATACATCGGGAAGCATGGCGAACTACGTGGGCGCACAGAAGAAAATTGAACTTGCCATTGAAGCAATACGCGCTGGAATTCGAAATTTAAATACGGAGGATCAGGCAGCGGTCCTCGGTTTCGACGTTAAGCTTCGTGATATTTCTCCCCTAACTTCTGAAAGGGATGTACTGATTAGCGCAGTCGGGAGGTTGAAACCGACAGGAGGCACGACCGCGATGGGAGCAGCAATCGTAGCAGCGGACAAGATGCTAAGAACATCCGATGCGAAACGGAAACATATTATACTTTTGTCGGACGGCAATTCTGCTGGAGATGCGTCTGAGTTTATTCAAGCAGCAAAAGATGCTACAGATGTAGGTATTGTAACTTCAACTATTGCAATCGGTGATGCGGCAAAGGAGGATCTACTTAAAGAAATAGCGAAGGTTGGTAATGGACAGTCAAAATACGTTCAGAATATCCAAGAATTACCAAAGGTATTGGTGGATACCGTCAGGGACACACAAAATTATATTGTTCAAGAACAATTCCAACCGATAACAACAAATTTGACAATGCCAATTTTTGAAGGCATTGAAACGTTACCGCTGCTCCATGGATATGTTGCAACATCAGAAAAAACAACAGCGCAGGTTTTCATCAGTTCACATAAAGACGAACCTGTTCTTGCCGGTTGGCACTACGGATTGGGCAAATCTATTGCATGGACATCGGATGTTAAACCTGTGTGGAGTAAAGATTGGATTCCGTGGTCAAACTTTGGCAAGTTTTGGGGACAAGTCGTCAATTGGACTTTACCGACTGAAGGAGCAGCTGCGGATTTTGATCTTATCGTTTCGCCTCGTAATGGCAGTGCTGAAGTTGTTATTAATACACAACAAGTGTTCCCTACATCTTATACAGTTCAAGTTGCAGGTCCGAATGGTAAAAGCCAATCTGTTGACATGCAGCACGAAAGTACAGGGCGTTACGTCGGAACATTCCAGATGAACAATAGCGGTTCTTATATTGTCACTGCAAAACGTGAAACTGATGGCAGCAAACTGATGGAAACGGTAACACTTTCTTATCCTGCCGAATATGCAAACTTTGATGTTAACTACGTTATGCTAAAGAAGCTTGCTGAGGAAACAGGTGGCATTTATGAACCGACAGCATCTCAAATCGCCACACCTGCGGGTGCCTTAATTGAAAAACGGGTATCGCTCTCCCATACGTTGTTAATTATAGCAGTTGTCTTGTTTGTGTTGGAGATGATTCTCCGACGGTTTAGCGTAGCGAGCGGATACTTCGCTGAACTTCGCGCACAACTCCGCAGGCAATCTGAAGTGGTTATGCCTGATACGTTAACACGCCTCAACCAGAAAAAATCTGGCATGGTTACAAGTCCTAATCCCGACATCTATACCCAAATTGGAACTGTCTCGGCACGTGAAACTAATATAAATGATGAAGCTCCGGAATTAGCACAACCAGCAGAAGGTACAATGACACGGTTGTTAGCTGCCAAAAGAAGATCTCGTTCTCAATAAAGCAAATTGCGTAAATCCATAGAAATTAAAAAGTCCTGCTATCTGTCCAGGGTTATTTAGTTTTATGAATTACCTATTGATGAGTATTACTAAAAGTTAATATTGTAGGTCGGGTAGAGCGTTAACGAAACCTATAGGTGTAAACTTAACGTGAGTTTGATAATTAAAAGAACGAGCGCAAATTGAACAGAGAACGAACATATTTGATTAAAAAATCGTTATTTTGGTGTTTTTAACCCTCTAAATCCCCTTATCAAGGGGGCTTTAAGAGGAAATGTGGAAGTCCAAATTATTTATCAAACTCACGTTAAACTTAAGGATTTTTCCGCGCAGAAAGCCTCTCCAGTCCCTACGAGACTGAAGAGCATATCAACCAATAGGAAACATGGACAAAACATTCTGCTTATGTGAAATAGTATTCGACAAATAGTTATTTAGCACAACTCGTGAAATTACTATTTTGTTATCAATATTTATGCACACCCCTCACTATATATCACGACACCTCAAGAATTTGGTAAAAATTGACGAAGATGTCTACAACCGATAGCAAAACCCTCTAAGCCTGGTGCGCCACGGTCTTCGTTTTCTACACAGAGAACATAATCATAACCAGATTCCAACAACGCACCGATAATCGTCCCCCAGTTCAATTGCCCGCGTCCTGGTACCCGATACTGCCACCACCAGTTGCCGATAATACCTTGCCGGAATAGCATACGTGGACTAATTTCGCAGTCCTTAACATCCGCATAGAACCACTTCCCGCTGAACATACGGATAGCGTCTTCAGCAGGCAAAATCCCCATCCACAGCCAGTGCGATGGATCACAGGATAACCCCAGCGCATCCGAAGGCACAGCATCAAGGGTCCGTTCCCACATTTCTGGATTACAAGCGATATTGCCCATGCGAACAGCACAATCTAACGCAAGTCGGATACCTTTCTCTTCGGCAGATTGCACAACAGGGGTCCACATCTGCTTGAATCGGTGGACGAGTTCTACTGAACGATCACCCGGGTTCCCCGGTTCAGAAGAAAATTGCCCATAAAAATGCCAGCTGACAGGACTTCCAGCGTAAGTAACTATTATAGGTATTTCAAGGATATAAGCTGCTTCAATTGCCTGCATCAACATATTGCTTGCATTTTCGCGTTTTTCTAAATCATCATCCAAAAGGTTACAATGTGCCGTTAAGGCTGCGAGATAAATATCTGTATCCGCCAAAATCTGCTTGACTTCTTCTCCACCTGATTGTATAATCTGATTCGGTTCAAAAAGCCCGTTATTGTAGGGGCGGATTGCGTCAAAATCATTCGCTTTTGCCCACGCTATGCATTCAGCAAGACTCCACGCATCACCGCCAACACCCGTGCTAAAACTGATGTCCATATTTTATCCTCTCTATCTGAAATTGGGAATTATACACATTATACACATTATACAGATATGCGAATTATTTGTGAAGAGAATCTCAATAAAAAACTGCTTGACCTATATCATCAACTCCGAGCAGAACACGGCGCACTCAAATGGTGGCCAGCAGATACGCCTTTTGAAGTAGCACTTGGCGCTATCTTAACACAAGCGACTGCGTGGCGTAACGTTGTGAAAGCGATTGATAACCTCAAAGCGGCAGATGCGTTCACACCTGAACAGATACACGCTATCAGCCAAGACGAGTTGGAACAACTGCTCCGCCCTTCCGGCTATTTTCGTATGAAAACGAAAAAGGTGCGCGCCTTCGTGGAACATATCGTCAAACGCCCGATGCAGGTGATGTTTGAGCAAGATGTTTCCGAATTACGAGAGGAACTTCTCTCTATCTACGGTGTCGGTCCCGAAACTGCCGATTCAATCATTCTCTACGCAGCAGAAAAACCGAGTTTTGTTGTGGATACCTATACTTATAGGCTGCTCAGTCGATTAGGATGGGTTGAGGGAAACTTTCACTATGCAAGACTCCGCGCGCTTTTTATGGATAACTTACCGCACGAAGTGGAACTATTCAACGAATACCACGCCTTAATTGTTCGGCATGGTGCAAGAGTCTGTCAGAAAACACCGCAATGTCAAGCGTGTGGTTTGCAATCAGTTTGTGACTATTTTTTGAACCGAATCTAATTACCGCTTTTTCTCTATAACAAGCACCTGATTCGTATCAACTTTTTTGAAGGAATATCAGATTTTTGTCCCGTATCGGACACATATATGCTATAATGCTGAAAATTAGTTTTGAGTTTTGCCAGACTTATGCTATAAATTCTGGCTGGTAGTGAGAATTATTGGCGTACTTTCATCAGGATAACCAAAGAAAAGTACGTTATTAGGAGAAATTTAATGGCTAATAATCTACGTTTCGGTGTTGTCGGTTTAGGTATGGGCATGAATCGTTCAGGTGTAATTCACAGTACAGATGGTGCTGAACTTGTAGCAGTTGCTGACCTCGTTGAAGATCGGCGGAAAGCAGCAGAAGAAAAGTTCGGGTGCGAAAGCCACGATGACGCGCTGGAAATGTTCGACCGTGACGATATTGATGTGGCAATGATTATGACCCCCAGTGGTCTCCACGGAAAGTTCGGCGAGGAAGCAGCACGCCGCGGAAAACACGTCATCACCACAAAACCGATGGATGTCAGCGTTGAAAATTGTAATTCGCTCATCAAAACCTGTGAAGAAAATAACGTCAAACTGCTCGTTGACTTTGGAGAACGCTACGGCACTCACAATCGGAAAATCAAGGCAGTACTGGAACAAGGCGCACTCGGTAAACCGCTGCTGTGTGAACTACGTATGAAATGGAAACGCCCCGATAGCTACTATGTCGGTTGGCACGGCACATGGGAACTTGACGGTGGCGGCTCTATCATGAATCAAGGCGTACACTACATCGACCTGATGTTATGGTTTATGGGACCCGTCAAACGAGTCATCGGTGCACACTTTGATGTTTACGACCACGAAAATTGTGAAACCGAAGATATGACCGCCGCAATTTTAGAATTTGAAAGCGGCGCGCTCGGACACGTCTTGACTACCACAACGTATCCTGGCGGTAACGTGTCTATGATTCACATTCACGGTCAACATGGTATTATCGGTTTGGGACCTGAAATGTGGCAGTTCCCCGAAGGTAAAGAACCGGACATTGAACTCCCCTCTTATCCCGGTAATGTTATCCAAGATGCTTTACGCGTTATCCACGATGACGCAGAACCTGCAGTTGATGGATATGAAGGTAGACGTTCTGTTGCACTTAACATGGCTATCTATGAATGCGCGCGTAATGGTGAGTCTTTAGCATTATAGTGTTAAAATCTTCTGTAGGTACGCGGATCCCTCTTTTAAGTGCAATCTCCGCGATGCAAGATGGAAACCGCACCTACAGAACTAATGTCAAAAAGATCAAGATTCCTCTGCTTTTGCCTTCAAGTCATAAAGAATATTCACAGCATCTAAAGGTGTTATTTGCGAAAGTTCTAACTGCCGAATTTCTTCTATAAGTGGGTGTGTTTTTGGTGTGAACAGTGCCATCTGAAGTGAATCGCTCTGCAACGTTTTTCGAGTAACGCGGCGTTTTGGGCGCGGCATTGTCTGGGTTGTTTTCTGCGGTTTTTCTGCTGCGCTATCTGCTTCAACGCTGAGATTGTGCTGCTCAAGCACTTCAAGTATTTGCTGCGCACGCATAATCACAGTGTGCGGTAAACCTGCAAGCCGAGCAACATGAATCCCATAACTCTGGTCAGCACCACCGGGTACAACTTTTCGCAGGAAAGTAACCTTCTCTCCATCTTCATGCACAGCGACGTTGTAGTTTTTGGAGCTTTTGTACTTGCTTGCAAGTTCCACCAATTCATGGTAATGCGTAGCAAAAAGCGTTTTAGCCCCCATCTTTTTCTCATCAAGTAGATACTCTGAAACTGCCCACGCAATGCTAAGCCCATCAAACGTGCTTGTGCCGCGTCCAACTTCATCCAAAATAACGAGACTCTTACGCGTCGCATTGTTGAGGATATTCGCTGTTTCGTTCATCTCCACAAGGAAGGTACTCTGTCCCATCACGAGATTATCCGATGCACCGACTCGAGTAAAAATCCTATCTACCAATCCAATTTTCGCTGCAGATGCTGGCACAAAACACCCTATTTGCGACATCAAGACAATCAGTGCTGTCTGGCGTAAATAGGTGCTTTTTCCACTCATATTGGGTCCCGTGATGATATGTAGTTGCTCGTCATCACAGTTAAGCATCGTATCGTTAGGCACAAAACCTTCTTGGGTGAATATCTGTTCTACCACTGGATGTCGACCATCCCGGATAATAATTTCCTCACTGCTCTCCACAGTAGGTTTCACGTAGTTATATCTCGATGCGCAATATGCAAAGTTCGCTATCACATCAACCATCGCAATGACGACAGATATTTTTTGTATTTCCTCTGTGGATTTTGCCACCTCGTCCCGAATTTCGCAAAATAGTTCATATTCAAGCGTTTGTATCCGATCCTCTGCGTTCAAGACTTTCGCTTCCTGCTCTTTCAGTTCAGGTGTAATAAACCGCTCCGAGTTTCGCAAGGTCTGTTTGCGGATATAGTGTTCCGGCACCATGTTGAGATTCGGTTTCGTCACCTCAATATAGTAGCCAAAAACCTGATTAAACCCGATCTTCAGTGATGTAATCCCGCTGCGTTTTCGTTCCTCTTCTTGCAGTGCTGCCATCCATTCTCTACCTTGCCCCACAATTTGTCTTAGTTCATCAAGCTCAGTGTTATAGCCATCGCTAATCACACCTCCCTCACGAATTGTTGCAGGCGGGTTCAGATGAATCCCATGTTCAATCAATTCTGCCAATGTTGTCATTGGATTCAATTCTGCATTCAGGGAAGTTAAAAGCGGTGCCTGACAATTTTGGAGTTGTGCTTTAACAGCAGGAATCAGTCGGAGGGAATCTTTGAGTGAATGTAGGTCGCGCCCATTTACTGAACCGAGACTGATACGAGTGATAAGCCGTTCTATATCGGACATCTGCTCAAGCACTTCCCGCAATTCTTCTTGTAAATTTATCTGTGTTTTTAATTCGTCAACTGCGTCAAGTCGTTCTTTAATAGTTCCTACATCTAACAAAGGTTGCAATAGACATTGCCGCAGCTTTCTACCACCCATAGAGGTCACCGTTTGATCAAGTACTTCAAGTAATGTGCCTTTTGTAGACCCATCGCGAATAGAAGCAATTAACTCAAGATTACGCTGTGTATCTGCATCCAGCACCATAAAATCTTCCAGCGTGTAGGTATGGAGAGAAAGGATATGTTCGACTTCCTGTTTCTGCGTTTCATGGAGATAATAGATGAGTGCGCCCGCTGCGCAGATAGCAGTAGAGAGATGCTCACATCCGAATCCATCCAGCGAAATCGTTCGGAAATGTTGAAGCAGTTCGGTTCGAGCCGTATCAAAGTCAAACCGCCAATCAGGAAGCAAATTGACCACAGCTTTGAGTTCTACTTTGAGTTGTTCAAACATTTTTTCATCTTCAAAAGATTCCGAAAAAAGACATTCTTTTGGTGAGAATCGGTGTATTTCTGCCCAAAGTCGTGAAAGATCTGTGAACTCCGTTACCTGAAATTCTCCAGTAGAGAGATCCGCAACTGCGATGCCATAAGTGTCTTTCTGATGATAAATTGAAATTAGATAATTGTTTGTCTTATGCTCAAGTGCTTTTGGATCAGTGACAGTGCCAGGTGTGACAATTCGGACAACATCGCGTTTGACAAGGCGATTTTCATCGCGCGCAATTTTCGCATCTTCAGTCTGATCCAAAATTGCGACTTTGTGGCCAGCAGCAACTAATTTGTAAAGATAAGAGTCAAGTGCATGGTGTGGGATTCCTGCCATTGGGGGCGGCGGTGTTTTTTGGTTCTTATGGCTTCTGGCGGTCAGGGCGATTTCCAGGAGACGTGAAATTAGCTCAGCATCTTCAAAGAAAGCTTCATAGAAATCACCAACCCGACAAAGAAGGATAGCATCTTCATGCTGTTTTTTTACCTCTTTGTAAAGGTCTATCATGGAAAGTTCTGACTGTCTCAGACGCGGCATTTAGGTATCCTTATATATTTTACTAAATTCTATTTTTCGGAAAAATGTGTGCTGTTGTTTTTGGGTGATCGGTACCAAAACTTACCTATTTGAAACCCACAAGTCTATTATTACCAACATTTGTGCGGTGTCCTGCTAATGTTTTGTCGGTATGTATTTCTATCTACTCTTCTGGTTCTGGTTCAAGCACAAACTTAAGTTTGTCAATAGCACGGTTAATAGGCAATTCATAAAACTTTTGCAGATCCCGCAATTCGTTTGCTATGTCAAAAGCGGCAAGGACCGGGACTCGTGTATGGTCGTAGCCTTTCTGCGTAAAACTTTCTATCCGCTGCTTAACATAAGCGACCAAGATGTCAATGTCCTCAGCGGTTAATTCCTCTGTCGGTCTAATAGAATAAGGGATACCCAAAATAACAAAACGAATGACTTTACCTTCTCCAGTAGGTTGTTTTTCTTCCTCTGTTTGCTGTTCGTCTTGTATATCAGTTTGCTGTTCGTCTTGTATATCAGTTTGCTGTTCGTCTTGCATATCTGTTCCTTTCAGAAAAAGTTCATAATTTACGCCGCTGTGTCTGGATTATAAACGAGATTTGATAGAATTAGAGAAAATTACTAAATCTGTTTTTTTATGAAAGTGCTTTCCGCATGGTTTCCACGCACGGTTCAACACCAGTCCACCGTTCAAAAGCGATTGCTCCTTGATGCACCAACATACCGATTCCGCCAACTATTTTACATCCTTTTTCAGCTGCTGTTGTTAATAACGTTGTCATGGGCGGAGTGTATACAATATCGTAGACGATAGTACTTGGTTGTAGCCAATTCGGGTCAATCAAAAGTGGATGTGAGGTATCCATACTTGATGAAGCAGTATTGACGAGCAATGCGCTGCTCCTGACCGCATCTGGCAATTGGGAATCCTGCAATCCCATGCCTTCAAGGGCAGTTTTATGTCCGGTTTCCTCCTGCACATTAATCTTTTCGGAAAGTTCTTCTGCTAACGCAACCGCCTTTGATACCGTTCGGTTAGCAATAACGACTGAACGCACACCTGCAAGTGCTAAAGCGACCACAACTGCCCGCGCTGAACCACCTGCGCCTAATACGACAACATCTTTATCAACTGGTACTGATGCGCCTGTCTCCTCCAATGCCCTTAAAAATCCAGGGGCATCTGTATTTTCACCGTGGACCTCTCCATCAATAAAAGTAAGTGTATTTACAGCACCAATGAGTTCCGCCTCCCGCGAGATAGATGTCAAAAACGGAATGACCGCCTGCTTATGTGGAAGTGTGACATTGATTCCGACCACGTTGAGTGCCTTAAATCCGTTCATTGCTTCAGCTACTGCGTCAACAGGCACGTGGAACGGCACATAGACATAGACATAATCAAGTCCTGCTTTTATAAGGGCAGCGTTGTGCATTTGCGGGGAACGACTATGTTCTACTGGTGCTCCTATCACGCCAACAATTTTTGTGTGACCGGTGATTGTGTGTAACTTATCCATCTAATTTTTACGTCAACCTTTATAATACCCGACATGATTTGTGTATGAATCAATCCGCTTGCTTGAGGTGTCCCCACTGAAGCGTGAGTTTACCCGCAGGCGACACAACATACGGACTATTACTTACCCAATCCACTGCAATATCACTGACGGGACGTTCTAATAAGGTCGTTATTTTTTCGGTAGCAATATGATACTTATAGATGTTACTTGATGGAGCTTCATCAGGGGGTAGTTCCGGTTCGTTCAACTTTATCTGACGCGCGCTGAAAACTACCGATTTGCCGTTATCTGCCCAGTCAATACTTCCAGGATCCCAGTGTATCGGTATATTTAACTGCCTGACCGTTTCACCGTTCAGGTTACAGATATAATACCGATACGCCTTCGGGGTATTTATTATACCATTCGGATCTTTTCTTTTCTGGGTAAACTCTTCTTGTGTATACAGTATCTGTTTACCGTTCGGTGACCAGCGTGGACTGTGTCGCGTTATAAACAATTCACCCTGTGGTGCTTCCGGTACCAGTCTACGCATATTACCACCATCGGAATCCATAATATAGACATTGCCCCCTGTCCCGATAAAAGGAACATCATGTATCAAAAACACAATTTGTTTACCATCCGGTGACCAATCCGGGGAAATTATGTAATGATTAGCAATCTTTTCAAGTTTACCGGTCTTAAGATGCAGCACGATGGTGTTATTCTCTTGCGTTCTGTTTATTTCCTCAGTCCTTGTAAATGCAACTTTTTCTCCATCGGGTGAAAAAGTTGGACAGCAATCAAACATTTTATTTTTTATAGGGTGGGTGATGTGTTGGATATTCGTGCCATCAGCATTCATCAGGTGGATTGTAGAGTGAGCTGAGTAAACAATCTGGTTGCCATCTGCCGACCAACGCGGGTGTCCAACGTCCTGTGAAGTGGTAATTAGCGTTAAATCGCTGCCATTATCCTCCATAGCATATATTTCGTAAACACCTTCAAAAAGAAAAAATCCATCAAAATCAACATGTTTGCCATGTTTTGAAAGGAAAACGATTTTAGCACTTGCAACAGTAGAAAAAAGTAGTAGCAAGAGGCATAAGATTGTCCGTTTCCAAAAATGCATTGTAGACCTCCGTTGATGTTGCAAGAAACTCCATTGTAGATATTCCATTAAACAACAGTAATATAGCAATATTGTTAAAAGTTGTCAACGGGTCCAGAGGTATTCAGTTTTCGTTTTTTACCCAGAAGTGTAAAATAATACCCATAAAACCAAAAGAGGCAATGAATTAATGCTAATCTGAAGCAAGTAATTCCTTAACCGTTTGTTTCGCCGCTTCCATTGTCGGATACCGAATTTCCCTATACCCTCGAACAGATTCGGCGCATTCCAACGCCTGAACATGCTTAGCATAGTTCTCATCATTAGTCGGTGAAAATGTATCTATCACTTCTCGGATATACCAATCTCGGAATTCCTTCTCTTTAGCGTGCCACTGCGATAACCATTGCCTGAGAAACTTCATCCGTTTCATCAAGTGCAACACCCAATTTCGTGCATCAATATCGTGTTCAATTTCAAAACCCATCACGGTAAAATGCGGACGATTGAGATGAAGATAACGTATTTTATCACCGTTTTTCTCATCTATATTATAGCGGACTTTATCGCGAGCAAGTTTTTCTTTACTTGTCAATAGGTGTGAGACATATATTTCATCCTTAATCAACATTACTTTGTGTAAATACTTTATCGCAGCTTTTGTTGCACGGTAGTCCCCAGAATCTTTTTCGTGAACCTGCTCAATCTTTTCCGTGTATAACCGAGCGTAATCTATATTTTCAAACTGAATCAGATCATAGATATAAAGTGCAAGACTTCGATGTGTTGACTCATCTAACTGAACTTTCTTGACGATTTCCTCAACTAAACTGAGGTATGAATTCGCGAGACGTTTACCACGAAATTTTTCTGATAGAATCTCTCTTTTTTCCGCTAATGTATCTGTGTATGTCTGCTTTGAAACATCGGATGTATGTTGCAGTAGAGTGCTATCAATATTTTCATTTTCTGCAAGGTATCTGCCAATCTCAAACGCATTGAGATTCTGTTGTAAATCGGAACGTCTGACCATCTGCTTCAATGCAAGTTTCAAAGGTTCCAATGCAAGTGGCATCAAGCCGCGTTGGAATGCGACCCCTATTAGCATGATATTTGCGTACAGTTTTGTCCCGAATAATTGTTCTGAAATGTCAAACAGATTGAGCCCAGCATAAGTATATGTATTTTTCTCAATAGTACCTTCTAAATCATCAGTCTCAAAACTATCTTTCCCGATGAGAGTCGTCATCGTTTCTGTTTTGGCGGTATTAACAACGGCGGCGGTCCGTGCAGATGATGCAACACGGAAAACTGAATCGGCAGTAATACCTCGAACCGTTTCTAAAATATCAAGTCCCAAGACAAGATCAGCCTTACCGTAAGGAATTATCGGTGAAATCTTATGACCATTATTCGTATAGGTGACGTGTGTATAAACGCCCCCATTCCGTATCGCTAAGCCTTTTCTATCACAGAAATGGACATCATAGCCTTGGAGATACCCTGCAACAACAAGTATTTTTGAGATTGTGCCAATGCCCATCCCACCTACACCTGCAGCGTAAACACTCCAAACTTTATCAAAAGTTGGTGGTGGCGGTGGAGGTAGAGGATGCCCACCGTTTAATCCGAGTTGCGAAAGTAATTCAGATATACCTGATTCTTCCCACTGATTTGCCGAGTCGTCGTTCTTCTGCTTAGGTTTTTCAATTTGATGAACATGTTGTGTACGAGGAGGGCGTTTTCGTGTTATAACTATTTCTTCAAAGGAGGGACATGCCCATTTGATCCGCGCACAGGCACCATCGGTTACACAGTTAGAACGATCAATTGCGACTTTGTTTCCGTAATCAGTATCAATAATTTTTAGGGCAGGACATCCTGTAGATTTTGTGCATTCTAAACAAAACTCACAGACTTCCGGTGTAATATTAATATGTTTTTCGACCTTTAAGAAACCGTCTTTCTCTTTTACTGCTTGTTGTTCACGTCGGAGTCGTCTGTGGAAAGTAATCGCGCATTCTTTGTCTGCAATGATAATTTTGACACCATCTCTCAAAATCGCTTTCTCAAGATATTTTTTATAGTTCAACCGATCTTCCGGATTCACGCGAACAATAGCAATCTCGGAATTTCCTGCCAATCCTTGTACAACTTTCTCAATATCTTGGGCAAAAGTTGGATTTCCGAGGATGTCTATTTCGCCAGCAGGTGTCGGTTGGTGTCCTGTCATGGCTGTTGTTTGATTATCTAATATAATATAGGCAATATCTTGGTTGTTCTTAATGGAGTCAGAGATTGCGGACATACCACCGTGAAAGAAGGTTGAGTCCCCCATAAAAACGATCTGCTTGTTGACAATGAAGGGATCAATACCTGCCCCTGCGCCACCGCCTAACGTCATTGCTGAGAGATTGTGCATCAAGCGCGGAAACGGTTCGTATTTTAGCATTGAATAGCACCCGATATCTCCATGAAAAACAAGATCAACAGGTGGGGAATCGTGATGCTTTTGCATATACGCGGCATCTGTAAATTGATTTGTAATTTCAAGAAGAACGCTGGAGGAATCTCGGTGTGGACATCCGGGGCAGAAAGTTGGGGTGCGTGCTGGAATATCAGTCTTGATATTAGCAACCTCATGCTGCAGCAGTGCTTCCTTTTCAAAAAGTTCTACATCAACAGGGACGCTTTTGGTATATTGAGCACTTTTCCCGTTGTTTGAAAAAAGTGGCATTAAACGTTGGATCAGAATAGAAGTGTCCAACCCCGCTTCTATTGGAATGCCGAGCAATTCTTCAGGAAACTGTTTGCCCCACACTTTGATATATTTATTCAGATTGCCTTCCTGATACTTCTGCGTTAGAAACGCCTTGATTTCGTTTTCAAGGAGCGGACGTTTCTCTTCAATGACAAACAGTTCATCTACTTCTTGCGCAAACTCATAAAGGATATCTTCGTCAAGCGGGTGTGTCAAACCGAGTTTGAGGATAGGGACCGAACCGCTGAGGTTTAGTTCCGTTAAGGCATGTTCCAGATAAACATAACTGAAACCAGATGTCACGAATCCGATTCTACATGCTGAATTTCCATTACTACTTGTCCGATAGAGAATTTCGTTGAGCCCTAACCGCTTTGCTGTTTCAAGCGCGGCGGGGAATCGCTTACGGAGGGTTTCAATCTCAATGCGAGCCGTATCAGGCGGCAAAACCACACGATCATCTATAGAAATCAACTCCGTATTCAATTCTGTTTGTGCAATCTGGCTGATAGTTGGCTCGCAATTTGGTAATAACTCAACAATTCCACCACCATCTGCCTGATTCTGCGTTGTTAAATAGCAGGTATAGAGGTTTGCTGCGGCAGAGATTTCAAACGCATGATCAATCCAATTTTTCATCTCTTGCCAAGTGGATGGTTCTATGAGCGGTAAATATAGGTGTCGTGCTAAAACACGAGAATCAGCGGGAACTTGTGTGCTATAGGACCACGTATCATCACCCACAACAACGACAGCACCACCGGTTGTACCTGCCATATTACTAATGGCAAGCGCATCAGACGCAACATGCAACCCAACGCTCTTCATAAATGCGATTGCGCGCATGTCTGCCATTTGCGAGCCGTTCAATCGCGCAATGCTTAACGCCTCATTATTGGCTATTTGTGCTACGATTCCATTTGATTTGAGGAGATCCGCATTGCGTTCAAGGACATCAAACACCTCAGCAAGCGGTGAACCGGGATACCCTGTCATCAGGCTAACACCGCTTTCTAATGAACCTTTGACGAGCAACTCACAGCCAGTATAGACGTTTGTGCCGTTTGATTGTGTAAACCTTTCATCCATAGTTTAAATTTTCCTTTAGGTGAATGGATTTAGATGTATACATAGATACCAATATGAAGGTCAGCGGAAATTAACTAAACAAAAGATTCAAACAAAGCTCTAAATTTGTTTACGCAAATTGCCACATTTTCTATAGGAAGTTCCTTGAAGTATTCTGGTTTATGTATCTCTCTATTAGATTTTCTATCCCCATTAAGAAGGGTTATGATCTCCAAACTTACCGTTGGTGTATGAGACAGTAACGTATGTGTTGATGTGCTGCCCAATTGTTTTTGTTTACTGACTTCTCCATAATCTCCGCCTAAGCTGTTTTCGAGTTGAAACACACAAAAAAGTAGCTTTGGGTAGAGCAGCTTCACGATTAACTCAAAATCTTTCAAGGTTCTTTTCAGCATAGCATTTTCTATGTAAGACTTGCATTCTATACCTAAAATTAACTTTTTGTCTATCTCAACAGCTCTATCAAGTTCAATTTTATAGATATATTTTCCTTTATTCTCTTCAATGTGATCTCTGATGTATTCGGGTATTAAATTCTTAACATAATCCTCATTAATTTCAATCTGCCTTGTTTGTTTCCTTATATCAAATCGGTTAGCCTCACCACCTATTTCATGCCACGCTAATTGAGATATAGCGTCAACAATATCCTCAACAAGTGCACCTTTTGCCCCGCGAATTTGCCCTGCAGTCATACCGTACATTGAATGTATACTATCCGTATACAAATCTGTAATTGACTGATAATCAGTATAAGTAAACGATTCGTAATCGGCAGCTGATTCGAAAAGTTTCATTTGGTTGTACATCTACACACAAGCCTTATAGGTGTAGGTATATTCCTCTCATTTCATTAAGATTTGCAATCTATCCTCTGCAGTTTGGCAGTATTCAGGTGAAATGTCTATACCTAAGTAATGACGCTGATTCATGGCAGCTGAGAGACATGTTGTTCCTACCCCCGCAAAAGGATCAAGAATAATATCTCCTTTGAAACTGAACAACTTCAGAACCCGATCTGCTAATTCCTCAGGAAACATCGCAGGATGATCAAATTTGTGCATATTGCGTTCTGGTGCGATTGTCCATTTACCATATACCCAGTTCTTAAAAGATTCTGCGTCAATATCAGCATTCTTCGGGTCACCAGATTTTTTTAATGAACCTTTGCAAAAGATTTCTAAAAACTCCCACGTATATTTGAGATAAGGGCTTGATGGACTTTTCCAACTCCCCCAAGCAGTATACTTACAATTGTAGTGATTTTTTTCCCATAAAATTTCACCTTTCCAGATGAGTTTCTTACGCATAAAATATTGAGAAATAAGATGATGCGTTGGGATATAGTCTGAAAACAACGGTTGAACGTTAACGATAATGCGGCCCCCATATTTCAGCACTCTGACACATTCATCAAAGATACCAAACAACACTTTGAAGTAAGAATCCCACGCAAAAGCATCTTCGGTATCCTCGTAATCCAGCCCAAAGTTATACGGTGGCGAAGTGAAAATGAGATCAATGCAATTGTCCGGTAGCTGCTTCAGAACGACTTGTGAGTCACCACAGATAATTTTATTGGTAAACTCAGCAGGAAGTGGGTTACTATTCCTACTAAAACCGTGGCCGTTCGCATAATAATGCTTCCCGCGTGCTGCTTCTTTTTCTTTTCGATTTTTAACTTTCCGTTCTTTGGTAAGGTCTATCTTTTTCATATTTGTGCTTTTGTTTGGCAGAATGCGCGTTCAGCATTCTGCATGATTATCCATTCAATAGTTCACGCGCATGGGCGAGCCCGACTTCTGTCTCTTTTCCACCGTGCATACGTGCAATTTCTGTGACTCGTTCAGCCTCTGTCAGCGGTTTAGCATTAATCAGTGTTCGTTCACCTATCACCTCTTTTTCAACCAAAAAATGCCTATCAGCGAAACGGGCAATCTGTGGTAAATGTGTAATGCAGATAACTTGGGCAGACTGAGAAAGCTCCTTTAATTTCATACCAACGACATCAGCGATTTTGCCACCGATGCCACTATCAATCTCATCAAAAAGCACGGTCGGGATGTTATCAACTTGGACCAACACTGTTTTTAGTGCCAGCATCACACGCGATATTTCACCACCCGAAGCGATTCTTGCCAAAGGACGTAACTCAGAACCGACGTTAGGCGCAATTAAGAACTCAACTTTATCCATACCGTGCTCACGGAACGCATACCGTTTCCCATCAATCAGGAGTAAACCGTTATCATCTTGAAGTGGCTCAACATAAGTCTGAAATTCCGCTTTCTCCATGCCTAACTCTTGGAGTTCCTTTTCAACTAACGCTGAGAGCTTTTCAGCAACTTTTTTGCGTTTTTCGGACAACGCGATACACAATGCTTGTGCCTCCAGTTTTATTTCACGAATTTGGTCTTTGAGTGAATCAATCTTTTCAGAACCGAGTTCTAAATCCTCTAACTTACGTTCTGCCTCAGCATGGTAATTTATCATCTCTGAAATCGTGTTGCCATATCGCCGCTTGAATTTAGAAATAAGTTCCAGCCGGTCAGTTACTTCGGCAAGACGCATCGGATTAAACTCCACTGTGTCTGTATATTGACGAATTTGTAAAGCGATATCCTCAAGCTCATATAACGATGAATCTATCCGTTCACTCAGTTCAGAAAGACTTGCATCAATTTCAGATAATTTCGTCAAAGTTTTTGCGGAATCTCTTAGATTCTGTAACATTGAACCGCTACTGGCAGAGCTTGTGCCTCCAAAATCACCTTGTCCATCAAGTTGTTCATACACTAAGTTTGCGGATTCATATAATTGTTCTGCGTTGTTTAGGACTTGTATCTCAGCGGTCAGTTCTTCCTCTTCACCTTCTTGGAGATTCGCTGAGGCAAGTTCCTTCACCTCAAATTCAAGTAGTTCCTTTTCGCGTTCAGATGTCCGCAATGTATGTAACAGTGAATCCATCTCCCGTTGTAAATCAAGCAGATAGTGATATTTTTCGCTAACATGTTGCCGTTCTGTGTCAGTTTCCCCGAAGTCGTCTAATAGTTCGAGATGCATTTCAGTTCTAAACAACGATTGATGTTCGTGTTGTCCATGAATATCAACCAATAAAGTCCCGATTTCTTCTAACTGCTTTAAATTTGCCAACTCCCTATTGATACGACATCTACTTCTACCATTTGCGCTTATCTGTCTTGAAAGAACTAAGGTATCACCCGATTCCGTGTCTATGGGCAGCGGTGATGATGGAACAACACTGACTTCTACTGCTGCAAAATCAGTGCCTTCCCGCACAATATCAGCAGAAGTTCGTTCACCTAAAACCAAGCCAATTGATTTCAGGATAACAGATTTCCCTGCTCCCGTCTCACCAGTGAAGATGTTCAATCCGGGTGAGAGTTCCAGTTCAAGCTCGTCTATTAGGGCAATGTTGCGGATAGAGATCGTTTCTATCACGGTATTTCCTTTAAAACCGAATATCTCTTATTTGATTCTTTCACCTAACATCAACTTTTCGCGTAATGCTTTGTAGTAACTATGACTTCGAGATCGGATAAGTTGAATTGTCCGTTTTGCCTTCCGTACTTTTATCTCTGCTTCTCTTGCAAGGGTGTGCGTTTCGCGTTGTCCGTCAATAAATAGATCCAGATGTTCATAAGTGGAATGCATCTCCACTTTTATCTCCGCGTCCCCGTGTGCAATAAAGGGACGCACTGTAAGACTGTGCGGTGCAATCGGTGTTAGCAAAATCGCTTCCAATTGGGGTGCTACAATCGTTCCACCACACGCGAGCGAATACCCCGTTGAACCACTCGGTGTCGCAATTATCAACCCATCGGCGTTATACGGAATAAACAGTTCACCATCAATATAAGCGTTCAGCTCAATTAACCGTGTATAGTGCCGAATGACAACATCGTTCAGCGCGAACGCATGGAACGGTTGCGGCCTCTGACTATTCACGACAACTTCTAACATCATTCGATGTTCTATCCGATAATCACCCTGTAACGTTGCTTTTAAGGTCGGTTTAAGCTCATCAAGAGACGCATCTGTCAAAAACCCAAGGTGCCCGATATTGATTGCAAGGATAGGCACATTTTCAATTTGTGGTGTATGCGCTGCACTGAGAAGCGTCCCATCACCACCAAGCACAAGAACCAAATCCGCCTCTTGGACCATCTCCTCAGTTGTCCTTCCTGTGAGCGGCAGTCCGAGTGCCTTTGCTTGTTCTTCAGGAATCAGCGGAACTATACCTGCTTTCTTGAGTAGCTCCGAGACATCCGCCACAACTTGTGAGGCATTTTCCTTAGTGGTGTTGACAAAAAAACCGACCTTTTTCGTCATCCCGTCTCCTTCTCTAATCGGGAAAACCCTAAGATTACCCCACAACCTACCAGAAAAACACAAACAGTGATGATCAAATTCATATCTAATTGTGGAAGCAAGTGTGCAGTATCATAGTGTTTTTCACCAACTGTCACTGAATCACGAAACGGCCACAAACCGTATAATGACCCTACCATCAACCCCATTAAAAAAGCGATTGTTAGATTGCGAAAGCGTGCAAGCAAAAAGTTCAATAACCTTGTAAATGCTAATAAACCGAACAGACATCCGAGTGCAAAAATAGCGAGTATCAATCCATTATTTAGAATTAGAGGACTTACTTCCCCTTTAAACAGTGTTGGAACATCCTCCATGAAGTTCTTAATCGCTGTTACAAGCGGAAAATAGACACCGAATGCAAGCAATAGAAACGAACCACTGACACCAGGAAGAATCATTGCTGAAATTGCCAACGCGCCACACCCAAAAAATACCGCCAGCGTCCCAATTGATACTTCTAACCCTCCACCTGACTCCGATGTTGAACCGGCAGCAGACTTTTTGAGTTCTTCAGCAAAAACAAGCAACGCAACAGCTACAAGTAAGACTAACAACTCCCGCCAACTGAACCCTTTTAGCATCCGTGCTGGTATCAAAATAGATGTCAAGACCAAGCCAAAAAAGAAGCCATAAGTCGCATCGTGGTGAAAGTTTAAAAGATAAACTATCAGATTAGACAAGACCAAGACTGCTGCAACAGCACCGATCCCTAATATCATTAGGAAATTAAAATCAATACGGCGTAGTTCATCTCGAAAATCGGAAAATGCCTTTTTTCTAAAGGTAAAAACACCGAGCAACCGCTTAACAGTAGAAGTTCCTATGTTGCGTAATGCTGTGATTAAACGTTCATAAATACCTAAAACAAGAGCAAGCGTGCCTCCACTCATCCCCGGAATAATGTTGGCGATGCCTATCAGAAAGCCGTTAATAAATAGACGGAGTGCATTCATATTTTGCTGTGTTGAGAGCAGTCATTTCTAAATGTAATAGCTTCTGTCTCAGTCCAATTCTCCGTTCAGTAAGCTGCAAAATAGTAATCCTATTGAATACTGTCAAGAATTATACTACAAAAACCTAAACTATGTCAACCGTTTATATAAAAGCAGCAGGGTTATTTAGTTTTTGGTTTATCGGGCAAATTTTTTACACATGCTATATACCCAGGCCGGTAGGTGCGGTTAGGAAACCACACCATAGCCGTCAATTTAAGAAAATATTATACCATTTCTCATATATAATGTTCTCTTTGTAGCATAAACTGCCAGTTTGTGCTACATTCTGCTTCATTTCTAACAAACGGTAATGGAATAAAAATTAATAGAAATGGTCCTACTTGTTCTAAAAACTCTTCTGAATAGGCCTGACGATTGGGACTGTCCCACATTTCAGTCCCGTAGGGACGATATGTGTCCCCCAACGCCATATTTTGGACATATCGTCCCTACGGGACTAAAGACATATGGACATCTCATAACTATAAACATAGCGTCCCTACGGGACTGAAGAAGGTTCCCATGTTTAGAAAATCCTAAAATTGACGCTTATGGTGCGGTTAGGAAACCACACCTACCGGCCTGGGGTCCTAACTTTGAGTCCAACTCAATAACGGAAAATTCTTAAAACTAAATAACCCTGCTTTACACACAGGGTTATTTAGTTTTAAGAATTATCAATTGATGAGTGTTACTGAGAGTTTATTTCGTAGGTCGGGTAGAGCGCAAACGAAACCCGACACGTTTATATCCTGTCGGGTTTCGCTTGCGCTCTACCCGACCTACAGATAGTTTATAGAAATGTGAAAAAATATAGGAGAAAAACCGAAAACTAAATAACCCTGGTTTACACACCCTTTTGGTTGACTCTTTTTGCCAAATATGCTATTCTTAGTTCAATTAGTTGTAATGCTGAATGGCTTAGAAGTAGTTATCAGTTTTATACTGTGATTTAGTTAATAACCTCAATAACCGATTGAAGTATGTCAACACATAAAGAAAAAAATGCTGAAATCTAAAACTTTTATTGCAACAACAATATTCTTTTCTCTATTTTTAATTGGTTTTCTAATAATCGATTTTATCAACGGAAGTGATGCCGTGCTTAACTTTGTCCGATGGCACTTATGGTAGAACTTTGTCCCCCGATATTACAAGATTGTACCTTTGTCTGAACCAGGATTCTCAGATTTTCCAGATTCTTCTTATCCTATGCGTCTCATAAAACCCACAATTCAGACGACACAAAAACCGTTAGGAGAAAAACAAATCCATGAAAATCGCAGTCGTAACCGGAGAACACGGATTTCGAGAAAAAGACTTTGACGCAGTCTTTCAAAGTATGGAAGGCATTGCGTTTGTTCGAGAAGACCTGGATGTCTTTGTAGACGATCCAGACCAGAAGAAATATGATACTGTTGTCTTTTACAACTTCCACCGTCCTTATCCAACAGAGGAACAGGCGAAAGCAATTCTGAGCCTCACCGAAAGGGGACAAGGCATGGTCATACTTCATCACGCTATCCTTGCCTTCCCAGAGTGGAATGCCTATTCTGACATGTGTGGTATTGACAGTCGTGCTGATTTCGGTTACTTTCCGAAGCAAACATTGCAGATGCAAGTTACTGACCCTACCCATCCGATTACTCAAGGACTTACCGATTGGGAGATGGGGGACGAAACTTATACGATGAAATCTGCAGGTGAAGATAGCACCATCCTACTAACCGTTGATCATCCGAATAGTATGGACGTGATAGGGTGGGCGCGTGAATATGGAAATTCCCGTATCTTTTGTCTCCAAAGCGGACATGACAACGTCACCTATTCTAATCCGAACTTCCGAAAGGTATTACGGCGCGGCATTGAATGGTGTGCTAAAGAATAATGAGGCGCGTACTCAAAATTGGCATTGTTTGTGTTTTTATAGTGAATTATAAAATATGTTGACACCTCTTCTGTAGGAGCGATCTCCGAATCGCGACGAGTACTTTGATAGTCGGGAATCGGAGTTCCCTCCTACCAATCAAACTGTCAAATTAATTGTAAAATCCACTATATCTTATTTGCAACCGCACTTGAAAACTCTAAAAAAGGAAAAACAATGGCGCAAACTTCGTATTCAGTTTGCAAAGCATGGGATTCTCATGACTTTGATGTCTACTCCATAGAACAAGGTGGCAAAGCGATTGCCGAGATTGCCCCAGAACTCGGAAATAACTGCTACGCGTTCAGGGTTTCCGATGGAAAAAACTGGCTCAAATTGATAGACGAACCACCGGATTTAGAAACGTTGGAACAACGTCCAACTGCCTTCGGTAATCCAATTCTTTTCCCTTTTCCCAACCGAATTCGGAACGGAAAATGGGAATTTGAGGGTAAAACCTATCAGTTTGACAAAGAACCTGAATCACCGACTACTATTCACGGTCTGCTATTGAACCGTCCATACAAAGTTGACAAACACCATGCGAGTGAAAACGGTGCAACATTGGTGTGTTCGCTAAATTCACAAGATTTTCCGGATATTAGTCGCCAATATCCTTTTCCTTTTAAAATTGAGATTACCTATACAATCAAAGATGCCGTGTTAACGATGGTGGTTTCTATCCAAAACACAGGCGATAGAAATATGCCGATGGGATTTGGCATTCACCCCTATTTTAGCACAAACCTAACCGGAACAGCGGATGCGTCAAAAGCAGTGATTACCGTTCCTGCCAACAAATATTGGGAATTGGATGAGGTTCTCGTGCCTACCGGCGAACAGAAGGATGTCACAGGAACGCTTGACCTATGCAACGGACAACCCTTTGCAAAATTGAAACTTGACCATGTATTTACAGATGTTCAATTGGTTGACGGTGTAAGTCAATGCGTTATTGAAAATGGAGATACAGGACACGGCATGATTATGGAATCGGATGCACAATTTAGAGAATTAGTTGTTTATACGCCACCGGGGCGGGAATCAATCTGTTTTGAACCGTACACCTGCCCGACAGATGCCATCAATTTAGAGGCAAAGGGCATTCCCGCAGGTGTGATTGTGCTGTCCCCGCAAGAGATATTTTCAGCAACCGTACGCATAATGCCGACGTATAATTCGAAATAAAACAAAGTTTGCATTTAAATGTAGTAGGCACGTTCATGAAGCTTAAGTTATTAATTCGGTAATTGGCAAGGTTAGGAAACCTTGCCAGCAGCAGGTTTACATCTCTGCTGGCGAGGTTTCCTAACCTCGCCACATTACCCAATTTATTTTTTTATCTTAATCCGCGTGCCGTCCACTTACTATGAATCTCCCTCAATAAATTTAGGTGGTGCGAAATAAAATGAAAAACACCGCATTGCTACTATTTTTAATTTTGGTCATACTCACAAAACCGTGCAGCGCTATCTTTGAAGGCACAGCGAATGCCAACATCTTTATCAAAATGTCCGAACAGCGCGGTGATTTTGGTAGGCTTGCCCTCTGGCACGAAGCTGCGGCAGAATGCCTCACCCTAATTTCTGTGCCGATGAACGAGATCGTCCTCAATTACTACAAACGCAACGGATATGAGAATTGGGCTGCGCGCACAGAAAAGGAAGCACTCGAAATTCAGGAACAACGCCAATTGCACCTCAAACGAGCTAAAGCTGCGTGGAAAAAATCGAAAACTTCAGAAGTTGACCTAAAAGCGGAACGCGAAAAAATTGCCAAATTCATTAGAACATGGTTACCACATTATCCAGATAGATTTTATAACTTTGGGACCTACGCTACTTTTTTTGCAGAGTTGAAGGAACGCGCGGAACAGAAAAAAGATTATGCAAAAGTCCTGCATCTTGAGGCTGATGCAGCTGAAATGTGCGCAGTACAGTATGAGAAGATTCCCATAAAATATGGATTGAAAAACTATGAACAACTTCGAGACGCATATCTCCGACATGCGACCCTACTTCGCACCCTTGCAAAGCAATCGCCAAAGGCATTGCCTCCTGAAGCAAACATCGGTAAACGGATCCAACTTGAGAGACCGAAACCGCAAATAACACCATCAAAAAAAGCAGATAAAATCCTTCATATAGCAAAATCTGATCTACGCATCAAAGCTGCATTGGCGGATCAAAAGGGGATTCGTGAATATGCATGGTTTCAAGGATTTGTTTGGACAGTCAGTTTCTATAATCACGGTTGGGGCAATCTCGCTATCGGTATTATTGATGACAAAACCGGAAAAGTTGTAGATGTTTTGAAAGGTGAACCCGAGACAGGTAAACTTGAACTACTGGATTAGCAGCGTATGAATCAGCAGACACCTTCAAAAAATCTGTCCCTTTTTGTCCTTTTGATTATCGGAATAATCAGTTACTGTACTGCTGTTGGAAATGCCACCCCACCTGAAATCACACCAGGTGAGTTATTAATTCGCCTGACACCAGAAGCCTCAGACGATCTACAGCGACAGCAAGCCAAATCGCCAGTAGCAGCACTGTATGCAAAGCACGGTGTGGAATCTCTAAAACTGATCTTCCCATCTGTCACCCGTTTTTCAAAACATAACGCCAAACTTAAGCGCACCTATCTCCTAAGGTTTTCACTCACTGTAGACCTTTCAGCACTTAAAGCAGCATTTGAAAAGAGCGAACTAATTGAGGCGGTGGCGTATAACTATTTACGTCCAACTTTAGCGGATGAAATTGTTCCCAACGACCCAAAATATCCAGAACAATGGAGTTTGCCGCTGATAAATTTGCCACAAGCCTGGGCAATTGAGAAGGGCAACCGTGAAGTGGTTATCGCTATCATCGATTCTGGTATTGACTATAGACACGATGATCTCGCCTCAAAAATATGGGTAAATCCTGGTGAAATTCCTGACAATGGTTTAGATGATGATGGCAACGGTTATGTTGATGATGTGCACGGCTGGGATTTCACCGATGCCCCCAATCTGCAAGCAGAAGGCGATTTTATAGAAGGTGATAACGAACCAATTGATGAATCGGGGCATGGGACACATGTTGCTGGCATAGCGGGCGCAATGCCAAATAACGGTATTGGCATTGCAGGTGTGGCATGGAATTGTCCGCTGATGGCGGTACGCGCTGGACTTTCACTCGGTGGCGGTTCTCGTATGCAGGATGACGACTCCGCCGCAGCGATAGTCTATGCTGCTGATAACGGGGCAAGCATCATCAATATGAGCTGGGGAAGCGCACAACACTCCTTTGTTATCCAAGACGCTATTGATTATGCATATCAACGGGGGACGGTATTAATAGGAGCGGCGGGCAATTCAAATGAAGCAGAGAGTATTTTTCCCGCCGGATACCGAAAAGTTATTTCTGTGGCATCAACGAATCAACACAAACAACGTTACTACAAATCCAATTTCGGTGCATCTGTGGACATAGGAGCTCCCGGAAACGCTATTCTCAGCACACAAATCGACAACGACTACCGCATTCTTACTGGTACTTCTATGGCAGCACCGCACGTCGCAGGCGTTGCAGCATTAATGCGATCAAAACGACCTTCTCTGACCCACGAAGAAGTCCGACAAATACTCACCAGCACTGCCGATGTGGTTTTGGAAAAAGATAGTGATGTTCCTGACCCAAAACTGGCAGGTGCGGGAACTCTCAATGCTGAACGATCCTTATTAGCAAGCGGTGTCTTACAAGCACGAATTCATGCCCCGCAAACAAATAGTGGCGGATCAACTTCAATTACATTCATTGGCACTGCAGGAGGTTATAAGTTTAAGTCGTGGCAGCTGCTTTATGGAAGTTCTACTACCCCTACAACTTATGTTCCTTTTACCGAACCTGTATCAACGCAAAAAGTAGCCGAACAGTTAGCCGTATGGGATACGACTGATATACCAGAGAACGTTTACACTGTTCGCCTCATTGCCACGGGAAGAGATGGTAGCCAAACACACGACCAAGTTGTGTTAACGGTGGACCGCACCCCCCCCAAAGTTTTCTCTGTTACGGCAACTGAGACGTTATACGGAGACAGTTCTTCCACGATTTTCACTTGGGCTACAGACGATGTAACTCGGAACACCTTTTATTTTCGACGCAGTGGTCAAATCACGCCTTTTGCTCCTATTGAGGAAAGAGGGCTCGCCAAAGAACACTTATTTTCTTTGGAATTGGAAACAGGACAATATCAGTTTTACATCGCAGCACAGAACACTGTCGGATTAAAAACAGTTGATGACAACAATGAGAAGTACTACACAATTGACGTTGTTGGCAGTTCTATATCATCAAATGGGTTCATTGAAACGGCACTTGACATGCCCCAGCTTCGTATCGCAAATGTATCTACTGATTTTGATAAAGACGGATTACCCGAACTTGTCGGTGCTCCTCTTTCAAATACCGCTGGGGAAAAACTTACGACACCTGACGGTATCATTTTTTATGAACGATTACCAACAGGCAAATATCAGATAGCGCACAACCTCTCCGATATAGATTCACTTGAAATCTTGAATCAAGACATAAATTTAGAAACATTCACACCGTGGACAGTGGACGATACAGATAAAGATGGCCTGCCGGAAATACTTGCTAACGACGAAGATCAAACATTCCTGATAGAAAGCCTTACACCGAATGGTTACCCTGCACAAATTATTTGGACGACACCGTTTCTTTCAGGCGGAAAAATCGCAGACTTGGATGGTGATGGTAAAAAGGAAATTGTTGGCGTTGATAACAACAATAACCGGATTCTCATCTTTGAAAATAGAGGAAATAACTTGTATGACAGAATTGCTGAGTTAGCTAATCAAACGGAAGGGAAAAATGTCTTTGCGTTAGATTTTGCAATTGACGACTTCAATGTTGATGGGAACGATGATTTAATTGTTGGCGATAGTGAAGGGGATATTTTCATTTATACTGCTACAGCAAATAACACTTTCCACCTCCAGTGGCAAACTCAACTTGGGATAGATATTAGGCTATTAATCTCTGGGGATTTAACCGATGACGGTAGGGCAGAATTTGTTGTTGGCGGCACTGTCTCACCGCCTGATGTGTCTTCCGCTTCATCTATCTGGAAGTTCCTTGTTTTTACGTATACAGCTGGCAAGTATATACAGCTCTGGGAACAAGCTATTGCGCCGTATCGACTCCGTGGAAACAGTCTCGCCATAGCTGAATTAGATGGAGATGGGGTCAACGAACTTGCTATCATTACACAGCCGAACCTCTACGTAATGAAATGGAACGGAACAACATTTGTACCAACATTTCATCAAAAAGTCACTGAAACACCTACGCTCTTCACCGCTGATCTCAATAAAAATGGGTTTCACGAGCTCTATGTTAACTCTGAAGAGGGATTAAGTTTTTTTGAATCTGCTTTTGCGATGGATAATAACTCTGTTGCTATGCTAACGCCATGGGACGTTTCCGCTACGCCTTTGACTGCAAAGGTCGTTCAGGTTACGTGGAAAACGCCAGAAGAAACGCAGACACCCACCGTTTTTAATATCTATCGCGCAATCGGAGAAAAGAGTGAAGCACCTGCAAGGACTAAGTTTGAGGCAATTGCTAATAACCTCACCTTACCCAGATTCTTAGACAGAACGGTTGAAACAGGAACAACTTATTGGTATGCTATCACTGCCAAAGGAGAGACAGGCATAGAAACAGAACGAACAAAGGCAATTTCTGCAACACCGCGCCTTGCTCCTAAAATAATCAGTGCTACTTATCAACCTCCGAACTGGATAATTGTCACTTTTGATCGGCAAATGAATTTTACAATTAGTGATGAACGAAGGTATCTTTTGCGTCAGCCAAAACAATTGGGCGGGTTACGACCAATGTCTGCTATTCGTGACAGAATGGGAACGCGCGCGCTCTTAGCCTTTGATACAGATAAACTACAAGTACTAATCGCCGTTACAACAAACCAATATGAGATTGCCGTGTCCAATGTAACTGATATTGATGAAAACCCGATTAGGGCTGCTACTAACTTAGTTGAGGTACAGCAGCGTGCTGCTGAAAGAGAAATAAAAGATTTTACACAGTTACGCGTCTATCCAAACCCTATTCGTCCGCACTTATCAGACAAAGGCGCTGTCACCTTTGATAAAGTGCCTGTAGGTACCCGCATTCAACTTTTCACATCTAAGGGTGAACTGCTTCAGAACTTGAACGTCACCGAAAGCGATGGAAACAGTAAACAGTGGTGGTTGACAAACGGCAGCATCGGTGATATAGCTACCGGTATATATATTTATATACTTGAATTTGAAGCACAGAAAAAAGTTGGGAAGATTGCTGTGATTAAGTAAGATCGGTTTTATGGGAACCGAATATGGACGATTTTATCCTTATTGCAAATCCAATATCCGGCAAAGGCAAGGCAAAAGCAGTTGCTGAACAAGCTTACACTGCCCTTATGGCAGATGGATGTAATGGCGAGATAAAGCTAACGACTGGCTCTGGAGATGCAACTCGTTTTGCTCAAGAAGCAGTCTCAAATGAGATTCAGTGGGTGATTGCTTGCGGTGGCGATGGCACGCTTCACGAAGTTGTCAATGGCATTGCAACCGTCCCAGATGTTATCTTAGGCTTAATTCCGTGCGGGCGTGGTAACGATTTAGCAACTGCTGTCCGTATCCCACGCCAACCGCAACAAGCAATTCAGACGCTATTTACTGGTAAATCAAGATTTATCGATTTAGGTTACGTCCGTTCAGAAAAAGGGAGTGAACACTATTTTACGACCATCACAACGTGTGGTTACGACACAGAGGTTAGCCGTCGCGCTGCCGCACGCACCACGCCATTTTCAGGAACAGCCTCTTACGTCTATGCTGCTATTGCAACACTGTTCCAATACGAGTGTCCATCTGTCCGAATTGAGGGCGACTTCGGTGTTTATGAAGACTCAATTTTGCTTGCTGCAACCGGAAGCACAAAAAGTTATGGCGGCGGATTTAAAATCGTCCCAGACGCACAATTTGATGACGGACTTTTTGATGTCTGTATTATCCGTCCCGTTTCGTCCTTTACGGTCCTTCGTCTGATGGTTACGCTTTTCTGGGGTGGTCATGTTTCTCATCCTGCAGTAGAAATCCATCAGACCCGTAGTTTGAAGATAGAAACTGACCCGCCCGTTATGCTTTACGCTGATGGTGAACCAATGTGCGAAACACCTGCCACGATTGAGATAATCAAGCATGGACTTACTGTTCTTGTGCCATCTTAGATGTTGATTCACTGTTAAAGTTGTAGGTTGGATTGGTAACGTAAAACCAAAAATCCGCACAATTCGTTTTAAACTCAACTTGACTTTTAAGGATAAACATGATATTATATTTCAAAATTTGAATAGGTCTTGTTTACCATAAATCTGTATTGCCACTTGTCGCTTATAATTAAATATGTGAAAAATCGTCAATGTGTGATGCTCGTCCACGGACAATAAATTTATATCAAAATCCAAACGGCACCGTACCTTTCACAGAATGGTCCAATTCAATTCGGGATAAAAGGGTAAAAAACCGGATTCAAGCACGGCTACAATCAGTTAAACTTGGCAACCTTGGTGACCATAAATCTGTCGGTGACGGGGTTTGGGAATTACGACTGAACTTCGGACCAGGTTATCGCATCTATTATGGTGAGGTGGACGATACAATCGTTCTCCTACTTTGTGGTGGCGATAAGTCTTCACAGAAGATGGACATTGAACATGCCAAAAACTATTGGATAGAATACAAGGAGAGGTTAAATGACTAAAATATATGAAACATGGGACGCTTTCCTGATTGATCAACTTGCCGAAGAGGAAGATATGAGTGGTTACCTCTCGGCTGTAATGGAAGAATATCAAACACATGGGAATCCAGCTGTAATTCAGATATCCTTAGAGAGTATCGTTGAAGCAAAGGGGGGAATATCTGAATTTGCCAAGAAAACTGACATTGACCCTCAACTTCTCTCAGAAGTGTTAACGAGCACCGAAGCACCACATATTGACGCGCTTAGAACCGTTCTCAATGCTTTGGGATGTTGTCTTTCAATTGTGCCTTTAGAAAATGTAGATACCTATATTGAGAGTGCTGCTGATGCGCGAAAACAACCGTCGCAACACATATAAAAGCAAAGTCGTGTAGGTCAGGTAGAGATTCGCAAAATCAGGATTCTTCCGGATACATTCCCTCTATCAAATCACCATACTTTTCAATAATAACGTTCCGTTTCAACTTCAGTGTCGGTGTCATTTCATCCTCTTCTTGTGAGAATTCCTTTTCAAGTAACGCAAACCGTCTGACCTGTTCAAAGTCAGCAAAATCTGTCAAACGTTCCCGCATCTCACGCTGAATAAGTTGTTGCACCTCACGGGTTTTCAACATCTTAGGAATGTCAGACGAATCAACTTCATTCTCTGATGCCCACGATTTGAGCGCATCAAAATTCGGCACAATCAGCGCAGCAACATTTTTTCGTTCATTGCCCACCAACATAATCTGGTCAATAAAAGGACTTTGCACCAGTTGGCTCTCTATCGGTTGCGGTGCCACGTTTTTGCCATTAGATAGCACAATAATGTTCTTCTTTCGATCAGTAATCTTGATAAATCCATCATCGTCAATAATGCCGATGTCACCCGTGTGAAACCAACCTTCTCCATCAATAACCTCTGCGGTTGCATCTTCATTGTTGAAATAACCCTTCATCACATGCGGTCCACGGGTTAAAATCTCGCCATCTTCAGCAATCTGCACTTCAATACCGGGAACAGGTGCACCGACCGTCCCGAACTTCCATTTCTCCGGATGGTTCAGGCTAATCACAGGAGAAGTCTCTGTTAAGCCGTATCCTTCCAAAATCAGAATGCCTGCTGCGTGAAAAAACTCGGCAATTGACTGAGGTAACGCTGCACCACCGGACACGAAAAATCGCAGTTGTCCACCTGTTGCTGCCTTCAATTTCGCGAAGACTAATTTATCCGCAATGTTCTGTTTTAACTGCAATAGCGCAGACGGGTTTTCCCCTTGTTGAATTTTGGAACTCACTGCCGAACCGACTGATACACCCCAGCGAAAAATTTTCTGTTTGAGCGATGAACCCGCTTGCACAGCGCGTAAAACCCTATCATGCATTGTTTCATACAAGCGCGGCACGCTGAGCATGACCGTCGGTGAAACCTCCTGCATATTCTGGGCAACTGTAAAAGTGCTTTCTGCATAAGCTATTTTCGCGCCAGAGAACAGCGGCACATAGTGCCCACCAAGCCGTTCAAAGACGTGTGATAACGGAAGGAAAGATAACAATACATCTGCGTCATCTACATCAATAAGCGATTTGCATGCATTAAAGTTTGATAAAAAATTTGCATGCGTTAGCATAACACCCTTTGGATTACCAGTTGTACCAGAGGTATAGATAATCGTTGCAATGTCGTCTTCATTTGTCCCATCAGTCTCAAGTGCATTTGCCTCTTTACCGCGTTCACAGACTTTCTCAAAACTAACAACGTCTTCAGGAGGTTCACCTTCAATTGAATCAAAGATAATTATCTGTTCAAGTGTCCCTACTTCATTCCGGATTGCAATCACCTTTTCCAGTTGCTCCGTAGTCGAGACACAGATTATCTTTGACCCAGAATCTTTGAGAATATAACCAACCTGTGCTGCTGTCAATGTTGAAAACATCGGCACGTTAACTGCACCGGTTTTGAGAATGCCGAAGTCGGAGATTGCCCATTCGGGACGATTTTCGGATAGAATTGCAATTCTGTCTCCCTTTTGCACCCCTAACGCACTCAGACCTCTACTGAAAGCATCCACCGATTCACCGAGTTCGATGTAAGAGATGTCCTGATATGTGCCACCTTTCGGTTTATGCGCTAATGCGGGTTTATCACCGTACTGCTGAATTGATTGTTCAAACATTGATATCAGTGTCATATATCGTCTCCCTGCTGTTTTTTGCGCTATTGTAACATACAGCGTAATGCAAGTCAAGTTAAACGCTTCATGTAGGGTGTGTCCAGTTTGCGTTTTGTGTTGTCTGAATCGCGGATTACGCGGAGGGGAGTTGTCAAACTAAGTTGCTTTCAAGGGATTGCGGTAAACTTTGAAGTGACGTTTAGGAGTCCCCAACACACCCTTCCGCGTCCTCCGCGTGTTCCGTGCTTTCCGCGATTCAGACAAAAAGGGTGACAAAAACTTTGCACACCCCTTCATGTACTCTCAGGGTTATTTAGTTTTAGGTATTTTGTTCGTTTTTTATCACAATCGTTAATATTTTTGGATATGCAGATATAACGTGATTTTTCACGCTATATCTGCTATACTTCACCTTAAAAAATCTTACCTTTGAGGTGAAAAATGCCAGAGAAAGACTCTCGACACTTGTTAGATAGATTAGCAGAAATAGAAGATCCGCGCAAGAAGAAAGGAAAACGACACCCGTTGCACTCACTCCTCGGACTTGTCCTTATTGGTATTATGTCTGGACATAAAGGGTATACTCCCACCGCAACTTGGGCACGCTCTCAACCAGACCTTGTCCAAGCACTCGGTTTTACACACAAGACATCGCCTTGTCCCGCAACGATACATAATGTGCTGCGAGAGCTAAAAGCTGATGTTGTTGAAGAGGTTTTTACAAACTGGGCAGAGGACGTTTGTAAAAGTCGGCCTGATTTAGAAGGGTGTTTTGACGTAGTCGCTATAGACGGTAAAACGCTGCGTGCCTCCAAAAAATGTGGTGCGGCGATAAGTCATTTACTCTCCGTTGTTTCTCATGAGTTAGGGGTCACCCTTACACAACAAGGTGTCAGTGGCAAAACCAACGAAATACCGGTCTCAACAGAGATCCTCAAGAACTTTGATGTGAGTGGGAAAGTCATCACAACAGACGCACTTTTGACACAGAAAACTTTCTGCCACGCTATCATAGCGGGGAATGGAGACTATGTGCTTCCTGTCAAAAACAACCAACCTGAGCTTTACGATGATATTCAAAAACTCTTTCAAGGCGTGCCTGACACACTTTCTGAGGAGGCAACACACCCTATTTTAGGTGAACCGATCCACATTCATGAGACAGTTGAAAAATCACATGGGAGACTTGAGACAAGGTGTCTCAAAGCAGGCACAAGTCTCAACGAACATCTGGACTGGCCAGGGATAGCACAAGTCATCCAACATCATTATACTTACAAAAACCTGAACACAGGAGAAGAAACAACCAAAGTTCAGTATGGGATAACAAGTCTGACACCCGAAGCAGCATCTGCTGAACGCTTACTTGAAATACGGCGTGGGCATTGGTCAATAGAGAACAAGTCTCATTGGATACGCGATACTCAACTTGGAGAAGACGCATCGCCTGTCCGATGTGGTGCTATTCCACAAGTTATGGCGGCTTTGCGAAATGCAGCATTAGCCGTATTGCGATTTGCTGGGGTTACACGGATAGCGGATAAGATAAAATATTATGCTTCA
>PYJA01000033.1:0-39472 GCA_003635185.1 Candidatus Poribacteria bacterium
ATACTGTTCCACATGCACACCGTTCTGAGAAACGAGAATATATTCTTGTAGAGATTCAAGAGTCTGATAGGACCAAAATTTCTCATGCCGATCATAATTCTCGGTTGATGGAGATAGCACCTCTACGATAACAGTCGGATTGAGAAGTGTATCAAAATGATTATCTTCAAAGCGCGGTTCATCGCATACAACGACAACATCAGGATATGTATATAAACCGCTATCACCAACCTTCACCCGCATATCATTGGCAAAAACTTGACATGTTCTATCCAGAAATTGTATAAATATGTGACCAAATATATTGGCAGCGATAAGATTATGTTTATAACTGGCACCCGGCATCATAACAATTTGCCCGTTACGATACTCGCTTTTGAATTCTGCTTTTCGTTCTTTCACAATATATTCTTCTGGTGTTAGAAGGATTTTTGCAGCAATAGTTGCCATTTTTTTCTCCAAATATCTTTATAATTTCTCATAATTGGTTTTCCTTCATTTTCCGATTTACCTCAAAACTGCACTTTCGCATAAATTGCGCGTACAGCCAACTGACATTCTATTGATGCTAACACAAGCATATCATCAAGTGAACGGAATTCTCTCAAATTCCAGTTTCCATTTTGACGGACATACTGTTCCACATGCACACCGTTCTGAGAAACGAGAATATATTCTTGTAGAGATTCAAGAGTCTGATAGGACCAAAATTTCTCATGTCGATCATAATTCTCGGTTGATGGAGATAGCACCTCTACGATAACAGCCGGGTTGAGAAGTGTATCAAAATGATTATCCTCAAAGCGCGGTTCATCGCACACTACAACAACATCCGGATATGTGTATAAACCGCTATCGCTTACCTTTACCCGCATATCGTTAGTATAAACTTCACAGGTCCTATCCAGAAATTGTACAAAGATGTGACCAAATATATTGCCTGATAGTAGGTTATGCGGGCGAGTTGCACCGGGCATTGCGACAATCTGCCCGTTACGATACTCGCTTTTGAATTCTGCTTTTCGTTCTTTCACAATATATTCTTCTGGTGTTAGAAGGATTTTTGCAGCAACAGTTGCCATTTTTTTTCTCCAAATATCTTTATAATTTCTCATAAACTGCCCGATAGATTTTCCTACCTTCTAAACGATATTTCATTTCAAAATTAGTTGCGATATGTTCATAACCATTCAAATTCAGCGGGATAGACTTTAACTTATTCAACTGAGCAAGTCGTTCTTGGATTTCGCTGAAATATTCGGCAAAATCTGTTACTACGTACAACTTTCCGTCATTTAACGTGAGCGTTCGCGTGATTGCAGAAAGAAAATCCTTGTTACGAAGGATTCTTCGCTTCTGCTGCCGCGCTTTCGGCCACGGGTCGGGGAAGTAGATATGATATGCCTGCACCGATTCATCAGGCACATATCGCGTTAAAAAGTAATTGGCATCAGTCCACGCGAGGCGCACATTCTCAAATATGCCCGAATTCCTGTCTATTGAGAAATGCCGCATGTATTTCTCAAACCTTTCCCGTGTAATTTCCACATACTTTTGCGCGCGCTCCACACCGATATAATTTATCTGTGGAAACTGCTTTGATGCTTCTAATAGAAACCGTCCTTTGCCGAATCCGATCTCGACCTCTACCGGATATGTATTGCCAAAAAGCGTTTGCCAGTCAATAGGGGAAGGCAAATCGTGCAAAGAGATAACATCATCTTGCACTGCATCAATTATCTGTGAGTGAGAAGTAGTGCATTTATAGTAGATGTCGTTGTAACGGGGTTCTGCATTCATTCTTCGTTTTGCATAAATTTATGTAGGTGTGTTTTTATCAGGTTATCCTGTGGTTCATAACCTAACACCTCAACTGCACCACTGATGTCAAGGTAACTCTGCTGATACCCATCTGAATTTGCTGATCGGCCATACGTTATCAGATATTTGACAGGGCCATCGTAATCCACTGCTAACCCGAACAGCTGCACACAATCGCGTGGTGTCAGGAGTGTACTGCAGTGCCGAATCCCGTTTGGCTCATAAGTGCCGTTAAAACTGCCGATACGGATACTGATAAACCGCATATTATGTGCGTCAACAAGGTAGCGTCCTGCTATCTCTGCCATGCCTTTCATTGCGCCATACCAACCGTCCGGTCTGAATTGATCGCCAGTGGAGAACTTAGGCGGTGAACTCAATCGTTCATTCCATCCAGACACATGGTTTGTGCTTGCATATACGATCTTTTGAATTCCACCTTCTCGCGCAGCCTCAAACAAGTTCATTGATGCACCAATGTCGCTGACTTCATCTGGAACTTTGCCAAGTGAATAGTTGCGGAGATATGCGAGATGTACTAAGACATCTTGTTCTTGACACAACGCTTGCATAGCAGTGTAATCCCGAATATCCGCCTGCTCTACGCGAGACGTTGACCCCTCAATTGGATTGATGTCCGACAAGGTTAAGGTGTAAGTATCCTGCTTTTCCCATGCCTTCCAGAGCGCTGAACCGACTGTCCCTGCTGCACCTGTGATAAGTACTCGTTGTTTCATCTTCTTCTCCAACCCGGTAGGGCAGGACTGTATGCGTGCCTCTTTTCATAAATTGGCGCGTAAGGTGCGGTTTTAAACCGCATTTTACAGCCACGTGTTCGCGTATTTTGGATTTCACTAATTTAGGTATTAGGTGCGGGCTTGCAAGCGCGCGATCTGTTCTCGGAGTTTTGCGGCTTCCGCTTCTGCCTGTTCAGCGCGTGCTTCAGCAGTCTCTGCGCGTGTGGTTTCTTGTTCAGCACGTGCTTCAGCAGTCTCTGCGCGTGCTTCAGCAGTTTCAGCGCGGACAGATTCTTGTTCTGCACGTGATAGCGCTGACTCCGCAGGTGTCTGGATCCACTCATCTGTAGATGGGTCATAAATACCTAAACCCACATTATCAACATGGAAATCTAAACCCAGAGCAGCAGAATGTAAACCACCAGTTGCACCTGCTGAAATCGGAACATACACATCATCGACCAACTCGAAACCCATCAGCGCAGACGGTAAATACAATCCCTCTGCATCATATAAGAAGTAATCTTGTATGCCCAATAAACCGTAAAGTTCCAACTTTTTACCTAAGTCGTCTCGATATGTGTTTTTGCTTGAAAACTCCATCGCGAAATCAGGCACCTTCCCTTCCTCCCATACCTTATACGTCCGCCGGAGTTTCTTACCTAAACCGAAAGAGACCAGCACATCTGGCGCAACTGATTTACGCGGGTCCCCCTCCACATAATACATCAGTATATCACCAGATACATAGACTTCCGGTTTTTCTTCAAAATGTGTATCAAGAATTTGTAATGTTCGCATGAGGATTCGTCTGTGAAGGTCACTAACTGCCATCGGTTTTCCATCCGTATCTGGATAAATGTCTGAGTCATCTGTCTGTGCGTAAGGGATATCGAGTCCTTTTTGATAAGTCGTCATCGGTCCTTCTCCTTTGCCATAAGATGCGTGAAAATAGAGGTCGGCAGTTGATACACGGTTTGCATTATGTGTATTAATTGTAACCAAAAATTAAGTAAGGTGTCAAGCACGTTTAGAAGCATTTTGTCAGAGTCTGATGGCACTTACATTATTTATCTGCTGATAACTCCGCTAAAATTTGATCACGCACCTTTTGCGGATCAGCAACAGGTTGCACATAAAACCGATCAATCGCTTGTCCTCCCAAGCCAGAACATTTACACATCTCCACGTTCAACTCCAATTTTGCTAAGATTCCGCTGAAATAGTGTAAAAAACCGACCTTCTCTTCGCCTGTTACAACGATTTCTGTGTAGTTTCGTGCTGTTTCTACAGTGACATCGTCAATTCGCCATGTGCCTGTCGAGTCTACATAGTGCTTTTCAAAAATCTGTTCAAGTGTTACTTCTCGTGCCATCAAACTTCGGATGTCAAAATCCAAATCACGTTTTAATTCTTCGTCAAGTGGCATCGGTTCAGCGGTGGAATGTGGGGGTTGATGTACGAGACGGTAAATTTCCAATTCAACGTGCGTATCCTGTTTTGTGTAGACGCGGGCATCGCGGACATCAATGCTATTCGCAAAAAACAGACCACTTACTGTGTGCAACTTCCCAATACGGCTATGCCCACAAAGATGTAGTTCCGTAAAACCTGGCTTGTCAACGAATTGGAGGATAGCAGCGTTTGCTGTCTGATTCGTATCATTAGCGGGTGTTGCCTCCGCTTGTGAAATCATTTTGACATGCATTGAGATTTCCTCAGGTGCAACGCCGATACGATAAGTGACGGGCATCTGATGAAGAAACTGCTGAAATTCTTCTGGTGGCGCGTAAACACCCCACTGCGATTCCTCTTGTCCACCGAAACGCACCCGTACAACTTCGTACAATCGCTTGAGATTATGCTTCACAAGATCGCTGAAGTTTTGGGAACCATTCGCTTTTGAATCGCAATAAGTTAGCAGATAAAGTGCTGTCAACCGTTCAAGTGAATTGACCTTTTCGCAAAACTCTGATATTGTGCTCTCATCCCATTGGTGGTAACGTGCCAGTGTAATCATTGAGAGGTGTTCCTGAATTAGGAAGGAAATCTCATCTGTTTGTTGTGGATTAAACCCAAATTCTGGGGCGATACGTTTCGCTTTTTCTGCTCCTGTCTGCGGATGAGTCGGGTCAGGTTTATCAATATCATGCAGAAAGAGTGCCATGTATAGCGATGCCGGATCGGAAAGTGATCGAAAAGCGGTGTTCAACTCCTCTAACTCAGAACTTGGGGAGGGTGTCATCGGTTGACCGAGGCGTGCCCCTCCGAAAGGACTACTTGATTCGGTTCGGCGAATTTCATCAAGATGTCCTATCGCGGTGAGTGTATGTTTACCGACGGTATATGGATCAAGGCTGCGTTCGCTCCGTGTCATCATCGCTTTCTCAAAACGTTCACCTCCCTCACCGAGGCGAGACAAGATACCGAGTCTATGTAGACGGGTTAGCGTTTTTTCAACATTTCCGGGTGTGTTAATGAGTTCCGCCATTCTCGGTTTAAAACGTTTCCACTCAAACGCATCTAAGTATGCAAAGATAAAGGTCGCAAGCGATGGGTCAATCTCAAAATCGTACTGTTGGAAATAGGTGAACAGTTTAAAAATCTCATCTGTATCAAGTTCACCGAAGTTATTATCAATACAGTAAAGTACGTCTGTTCGCACACCGAGTACATCGGTAACTGGTATTCCATTGGCGAGAAACTTTCGTATCAATAATTCTGCCTTGAAATGCAAGTACTTGGCTTTTGCATAGTAGTCCGCCATAAATTCATAACGGGATTCTTCTGTTTCATCTGAATAACTGAGGGCAGAAGCAATTTGTGCCTGAAGTATATCATCTTGTTCTGGGTAATAGGAGAGCGAATCGTATGGGGCATCTGCTAAAACGTGTAACAAATTGCGAACTTTAAACATAAAATCGAGAGACGGCATCAGCTGTTCGTCATCATAACGTTCATACAGTTCAAGTATTGAGGTAAACTGCGGAAGTCCGCATATCCAAAGCGCGTACTGAAGTGTGCGTAATCCACCACGTCCTGTTTTAATATCAGGTTGATTGAGGTAGATGGTATCCTCAGAGGCTTTGAAGGAATCTGCTTTTGATTGCAAGAGGTCTAACACAAGCGAAATATCGGATTTTTCGGAATGGACGGCTTTTCGGAACTTTTCTGTTAGTGAAGCATCGCCAGCGATAAACCGCATATCAATTAAGGCTGTCATGTCTTGGTAGTTCCATTTTGCTATATCTGCCATCGGACGATAGATAAAGCTAAACTCAAACCCAGGAATTACTGAATGGAGACTGTCAAAAAAATCGTAGAACCAACGAACAAGTTCCAGAGTGCCCTCGTCATATACATCCTCAAGATCAACAGAAGAGGTATAGACTACATCTACATCTGAATAGTAGCAGAGTTCATTCCTGCCATAACTGCCTACACCGTAAAGAGCAACATCAGGTGTCCATTCGTCAGGAATGTCATCTGAGAAATCACTGTAATCAACACCGGGTATCTTGAGAAGCTCTTCAACCTGTTTCGTGTATTCATCCTGAATTTGATAGGCAGCGACTTCGTAAACTTTTTGGATAACGGCATCCCATATCTGTGCGTGCATAGCACATGCAGAAAACCCGCTCTCTCCATCCAAGATATGGGCTTTGAGCTGTTCCCGCTCAGATTGAATGAAAGCGGCTAACTGTTGCTGCAATACTTGTTGAGCAATATTTAGATTTGGCACGAATTGTGTAAGTCGGTTTTCGATGTTTATAGACATTGATTTAAAGATACTTTCTGGTTGAGATAGTTTTTGGGAAACGTCTGTGAGGTTGAACATTTATCGGTTAACTGCATTATACACATACAATAAGTAAAATACAAGGTTTTTTCAGGGGGTGTTCAGTTTTTGGTATGTGTTGTCTGAATCGCGGGGGACGCGGAGAGGGGTTTGGCAAGCTAAGTACCTTTTCAAAAGATTGGAGCGGACTTTGAATAGGCGTTTGGGAGTTCCCAATACCGCGATTCAGAAAAGTGAACGCTGGAGACAAGAGCCTATCTAAAATCGGAGGGATGGCTGGTGAGAATTCCGGGGTGCAAACAATAGATATCTAAATTGCCAAATAGGTTGTACTACCATCGGAAATTTAGGCCACTACCTTAGACAAGATTGTGATATAATGACAATCTAATTGAAAGGAGAAATCCGATGGCAAAACGAAGAAACTTCACTCCCGATTTTAAAGCTGAAGTTGTGCTTGAGGCACTGAGTGGTGAAAGTTCACAAGCAGAACTCTGTCGCAAACATAACCTCAGCTTGGATATCCAAAAAAAGCCTCAACCTTGCTGAGTTGACAATGATTATGATGATTTAGCAGATGCTAATACGGACATTGGACATTTTATTGAACAAGTATATAACCAGAAACGACTTCACTCGGCATTAGGGTATTTAACACCTATTGAATTTGAGGAAAAACTTGTCTTAACTATAACTGGATTATGGTCTAAAAAATCGATGGCACTTCAAGAATTTATATTGAAATGTGAAAAATATAGCCGAAAAACCGAAAACTAAATAACCCTGCCTTTGGTCTGATTCTACTTGATAAATTAACAGTAAAGTGATAAGATACAGAAGTTCACATTCAGGAAGATTTTCATGACTAAGTGGGCCTCGGAGTACACACAAAACATGAGCAAAATCACACACGTAGAAATTTATCCCACTGCTGTTGGTATGAAAGACGTTTTTACCATCGGAACAGGTTTTGTTGGTGATACTGAGGCTGCGGGACACCATATCTTTGTCAAGATTACAACAGATGACGGCTATATCGGTTGGGGAGAACAACGCGCACTTCCGTCATGGAGTTATGAGACAACAGAGTCTATCACAAGCACGATTCGACACCACATTGCACCTTTACTTCTGGGAAAAAATCCGCTGAACCGCAACGAAATCCACAACACTATCTATCAGGCGTTAAAACCTGCTGTTAGCAACGGACACCCCTTTGCGAAAGCTGCTGTAGACATTGCGCTGCATGACTTGTGCGGTCAAATTCTGAACATCCCACTCCATACCCTTTTTGGAGGTAAACAACATAACACGCTGCCGCTCAGTTACGCATTGAGCATTGATACTCCAGAGATAATGGCATTGAAGGCAAAAGCCTTATCTCCCTGTACCTGCTTCAAAGTGAAAGTTGCAGGCACGCCAAGAGTAGATGAAAATCGACTACGCGCAGTCAACGAAGCTGCGCCCAATGCAAAACTTTGGATTGATGCAAATCAGTCGTATACGCCATCTAACGCATTAGAACTGCTGAAACGTGTGGAAGATATTAACGAGGTCTATTGCATGGAACAGCCAGTTGCAAGCCAAGATTGGTTCGGCATGAAGCGGGTGCGGGAGGCAGCCCCAGTTCCCATTGCCATTGATGAAGGTTGTTTTACATATTTTGATCTTGGCAAAATCGCACGCCTTGAATGCGCGGATGCTGTCGTTTTGAAGGTATGCAAATCCGGCGGTCTAACTGAATGCCTTAAAAGCGTTTATGTCGCAGAAGTCAACGCGCTTGAACTGCTCGGCAGTGGTTTAACAGAAGCAGGCGTGGGTTTCATTGCAAGTGTACATCTCTTTTCAACTATGGACCTCGTCTTACCTGCCGAGCTGAATGCTCCTGTATTTTTAGAGACTATGGCAATAAGCGGCGCTGAAATTCATGATCATGTCGTCACAGTCCCAGATGGTCCGGGGCTCGGCGTTACACCAGACGAAGATTACATCAAAGCGCATCCGCTGACAATCGATTCTTTGATGCAATAATTATTTCTACCCCAATTGCAATCACAATTACCACAGCACACAACAGATAAGGGCTTTGCGGTCCCAATTTGGAATCCGCAGCCATACCACCTACAAATGGACCTAATAAACTACCAATACCCAAGATCGCTTCGTGCCAACCGCTCTTGTTTCCTTTGTCCACATGCCGGTCCAAGCCGTAGTACAGACTACTGAAATAGGAAAACGCCACTGCCACGCCGATAACTGCAAATGCAAATCCCCAGAAAATAGTGTGTTGGACTCGCCATATTCCCACGAAACTCAAAACCGCCAATCCCTGAACCATTAACAATGGACTTAAGCGGTAATGCCAACGAGTCGAATAACCAGTACCGAGAAATAGGAATGTTAGTGTTTGCACACCACCGAGTGCAAGCATCAAGTTTCCGAATGTTGTCGGAAGCATGCCCATTTCCTTTGTAAGTTTCGGGGCGAGACTCCGCAATATGCCGAGAGCAAACCACGAGGCAAAATTGGCACACCGTGCCACGTTGAGATAAGCCTTCCGCGTTACTCGGGGTGGAAATAGTGTCTGTATCGGTTCAGATTGCTCCTTTGCTGTTTGAAAAGTAGAATTGAATTTAGAAAAGAAAATAATAACAAACGTAAGCAATCCAACAGCACTTGCAAGATAAAAAAGCTTGAACGGATTTGCATCTTGATACAGATAACCCGACACTGCGGGGCCTAAGGTTATTCCGATACTCCAGAACAGATTAAAAAGCATAACCCGTTGAAGTAATTCACCGTCTCCCTCACGTTCAGCAAGCCACGCTTCATACGCAGGCCAAAAAAGTGACAGACTGATACCTATCCAAGGAAAAATTAGTAAGAGATGGATTTTTTTATGACAGAGGGGGAGTCCAATACTTACAGTTGCGAGTAAAAGACAACCTGCGTATAGCATACGCCGACGTTCAACGCGGTCAGATAACTTCCCGAATGGAATTGCAAGGAACGCGTAAAAGCCTATTGCAATAGCCACGAGCAAACCAAGAAAACTTGAGGTAAATTTTAGATAACTGCTATAAAAAGAGGAATTGGTTAAGACGCTGCTAAAAGCGAAATCTATTAACAACGCAGGGAAATAGACGATGAAAAGTTGAAAAGGTTTTAAGCGCATTTATCGCGTTATTCTTTCAGAGAGGAGGCATAAGAATTTGTACAGACTGGCACGTAATCTGTAGTCCTGTATTTTGCTATGGGTCTACAATCTTTGCATCGACGGTGTGGTAACCTAATATGTCCACTGGTTTGACCTGAATCCCAAACTCATCTTGGGTGACTCCGCTGTTAGTTGTAGCTCTCGCGTAAACCTCAACGGGCCCTTTTTTCTTCGGTACCTGCCACTTCCACTTCCAAAGCACCCATGCAAGGGGTGTATCCTTCGCCCAAATTTCTGTTTCTTCCCATGTTTCCCCGTAATCGACACTCACTTCGACTTTCTTAATTCCACCATGGTGCCCCGCATCAAAAGCCGCTCCACTTACGAAATAAGTGGAACCTGCGATAATCTCTTCTTCCGCACTGGGAGTTCCAATAACTGTTGCAAGTTTCACATTTGCAATAGGATCCCAGCCGCGTTTTTCCCAATAGCTCTCGTGTTTTTCTGCTAATTGGATATTCACAATCCATTTCGGATTTTTAGTGCCATAATGACCGGGATTCAGCAAACGGACAGGAAATCCGTGATCTGTGGGAAGGGGTTCACCGTTCATCTCATAAGCAAGAAGTGTATTTTCGTGCATAGCATCCTCTAACGGAATTGCGGTATGATAACCGTCTGCACACCGAAACACTACAACTTTTGCTTCATCCTTGACACCAACTTTCTGGAGCAGATCGCGCAAACGAGCACCTTTCCATTCTGCATTTCCCATCTGCTCGGTACCGATCGGATCACCGATGCATTTCAAAGTTCGCATTGTCTCGATAGATTCCATCGCTTTGATGTCCTCAAGTCGAAACGATGTCCCGGGTTTCTCAACCAAGCCAGTAATCGCCAATTGCCAATTTGCTGCGTTAATGACCTCAGGATCATCTATCTGAAGGATATAGAATTCCTCATTAGGTGTTATTAAAGTGCGAGGCCTCAGCAGAGGCACATCAGCTACTTGGGCTTCCAACTGAAGCGGTAAAACTATTCCGGCAGCACTTATCGCGCTTAATTTTATGAAGGTTCTGCGTTTCATTATATCTCCTTGTTTTGCGAATCTGGCTTGGTTTTATTGGCACGCATCCGCATCGTTATTTTCGTTACACCTCTTATCATAATGGCTGTACCGAATATGAGAAACAGTGGTAATCCCCACTTCCAATGAGAGAAATGGTATGCAATAAAACACACAACCATCAAGACAATTAAGATATTCAAAAGTGTTCTGTTTTCATACCATTTCTGCATCTGTTTACAATTCTATTCTGGATGTCTGCAGATTTGACTGATAGTGTGTCCAATCATCAAGTATTCACGACTACCATTTTCTGCCTCCTTTTATTCTATTATACCATGCGGTGAACTGTTAGTCCAGTTCTGTACCGCATCGTGGACAATTATCGTCCCATGTTGAACGTCTACCTTCACCGCAACCGTGGCATTCCCCAAACGGATGTTCATCCGGTTTTGCGCGGGCACCACCTTTCTTATAGGTGATGATACGCCACACAGTCTCGCCATCCTCTTCCCAACAGAGCCAAACTCCCTCTTTTCTCCCATCGGATGAAGTACCATCGTGTTTTTTGTAGGGACCGCCCCATTTGCGATTTCCATTTTCATGATAGCAGATATAATCGCCTTCGTACTTATCATCACGGAAGTAAGCCACGCTGGAAATGTTCCCATTCTTATGATATAGAATCCATTTTCCATCCTTTTTACCGTGAATGAAGTTACCTTCGCTTCTTTTTAATCCACTCGCGAAATAGGTAATCCAATATCCGTGCTTTTTACCGTCAACTATCTCGCCTGTATCTCGTGAGCTCGCCATTATTTACCTCCCAGACAGGTTAGAAATGTCTGCCCATTTTTAGGAATACTTATTATGGTGACATTTAGAATTAAAGAGGCATTTTGTAGCATAACCTATTAGGTTGTGCAGAAACGGAACACAACCTAATAGGTTATAGGACAGCGTCTGCGTTAGTTTCGGTTTTCTGACCGAACTGCTCATAATGTTCAATTAATTCTAAAGTTTACTATAGATATTATATTCCGAACCAATATCGACATTTAATTAGAAAGATGTTTTGCCCATCATCCGTGAAACTGCTGCCTAATCGATGCAATGGACGGAATTCGGTATCTGCTTCCTGAACCGATTCCAAGACTGCTTCACGCGATTGTGACCAGACGAAAAACAGTGTGCTGCCGGGACGAAATTCCCAGCGGAGAACGGTGTTGCCGCGTAAGGAACGCCGATGGAAGTCACGGTTCTCATTGAGTGGGTACGGTTGAAACTGGTAAGATTTCGGTTCTATCAATTCTTTGAAGTTAGTATAATCACCAATGGTGATGAAAGGCTGCACGTAGAATTGTAAGCTTAGCGTTGATGTAAAACTGATGTTCGCGCGCGTAGTGAAGTCTAAAGTGCGGTTCTCGAGTTCCCCATAAACGTAATGTTGCTGTGTTTTCCCATTGATATGCTTTTCAACGATATCCACCCATTGTGCGTCCCGTTTCTGATAGTTATACCGTGGACCAACGGTAAACTCAATGTTAGATGCAATCTGAATGCGTAGACCGAACCGGACATCATACCCATACGAACGTTTGTCGTCAACCCACGAGAAGATTGGATTCAGTTCTAACTGAACCATTTTGCGGGTGTCAGTTGCCAGCCGGGCGGCAACCCACCAACCCGGTGGATTTTTGATCAGTGTGCCGCCACGTCTTTCGTCTTCATCACTAAACGATGCAAAGTTACGTGCAGCCGAGAGGTTGTAGTCCCAATAGTTTTTAAAACGACCAATTGTCCATATTTCTGAGAAATTTTTGATATTCACCCTGTCGTAGTTCCAAGTGTGCCAGCCATAAAGCCCAAATCTGACACGCCGGAAGATGCTAAATGGATTCTCTTTGCGTATCGTGAAGTCGTAATTCCAATCTATTTTGTCACTACGTTGACTAAAACCGAGGTCATTTGTCTCAAAAGCGGGAGAGAGTGCTTTTAAATCGGTATCAAATCTTAACCGTCCGCCGCGTTTGGCAAAGTTGAGGTGGGCGAGGTAGCCTGATTTACGGGCATCAAGTTTCCCCGCCTGACTTCCCGCTAAGGTGCCCCTTATTAGGAAACGTTCCTGGACAAACTTCAAATCCCAATCAAGCCCACCTACATAAGCAGTGTTGGAATTTTGCCGATGGACAGCTGTGGTTATCAATCCAACACGCGAATTCCCCTTTAGCACGTCTTGATTAATTCGCCCTACAAAGTGGTTCGTCAAGGGCTCAATGAGATGTTCATTGCGATTGCCGTTTTCCTTGATTTGGGCATATTCGGGTGCGGTGACTACCTCCATGATGCCAAAGGAAGTGTTGTTTTGCGTTCTGCCGACAATTTTGGCAGCACCGAGAATCGTTGTTGATTCAGGTCGGTTCAGTTCTTCTGCACCAGTGGGGATATCAAAATGTCCCGGGTGCCGTCCAATACGGCGGGAATAAAAGAAACGATGCCCACTGGTTTGAAAGATAGACGCTCCTTCAACAAAGAAGGGACGACGTTCCTCAAAATACTCTTCATAAGCTGAGAGATTTAAGCTGGCAGGGTCTGCTTCCACCTGTCCAAAATCGGGGTTGATTGTCGCGTTGAGGGTGGTTCCGGTGCTAATCCCATATTGGATATCAGTGCCAATATTTCCCCACAAATCTGTTTCGCTATTGAGAATTGTCCTGCCCATGGCATAAGGCACAATTTCAACATGTCGGGAGGGATGAATATCTTTGATGCCAGTTAGGTCTCCCAAGCGGGCCACCCAGCCGGGTTCATCTTTCTTAATCAAACGCCAATGGGCATCCTCTTTTTTTCTGCTAATATACCGATTAACTTGAAGTCCCCAAACATATTCATCCTTTGGAGAAAAACGCAGCACATGAAACGGGATTTTATATTCGACTGACCAACCATCCGCGTGAATTTGCGTCTTGGCATCCCACACACCATCCCATGTCCTGTCCGGATATTTATTATCGGAAATGATACCGTCTGTCACGGATCCTGAAGGATGCACAGTAAACCAGAAAGCACTCTGTCTGTTGTAGTGTGGGTCAATGTTAATATTAACTTTATCTGAGTCAACAAAAACATTGTCACGCCTGATTAATTGCGTATCTATTTTTTTAGGTTCACTGTCATAACACATGATTCCAAAATAGATCGCCTCATCGTCGTAGGCGACTTGGAACGTGGTGCGTTCAGATGCGGGTTCTCCTTCATCGGGATCGCGTTGACGAAAACCTTCGTGGAGTGGGGCAATCTTCCAGATGTCATCATCTAAAACGCCATCCAATTTTGGCGGTGCACCTTCAATGCGAATAGCTGCCGCTGTGCGGTGTGCTGAGGGTTCTTCGGCTTCAGCCAATAAATCGCCTGAGGACTGAAACGCGAAAAAAATCGCAAGCAATCCCCAGGCGATTCGGTAGTCTAAATCAATTTTCACAATGCTTCTGTTCTCCTTCGCGTGTATTCCCACCTTAAAGCTTTAACGGATGCACTTTATACTAAAACCCTCCTCCCAAAAGGAGTTGTGAATGTTTTTAGGCGTAGATTCACTATTGCATTGCTCTACCTTTTTTGATGCTACCCCAAGTTGTTGTTAACCTACCCAAGGGAGAAACAGCCAGTGTTTCTTCAAGCCCTTTTGTCATAATATCATTGATGTCGTCTACATCCAGAGCGGTGTTGAAAATAGCGACTTCGTCAAGAACACCAGAAAAATCCCAACCCGGTTCACGTTTCCATCGTGCTAACCAGATGGAACCGTTTTCGTTGTTTTTGGTAAGGTCGGGTTGTCCAACGTTTATGTCCGCAACTTGTTCACCGTCAACATATAATATAAGCGTCTTGCCATCGTGTGTGAGTGCGACAAAACTCCATTCTCCCATTTCCCAGGTCCCACTCCGTATTTGGCTATTGTCTATTCCGCCATTGATTACAAAACTACCATAGAAATCATTGGGACCGATAAGAATATTTGGATTGTGCCAATCTCTTTCTATGAGACGAATATGCGGACCACCGGGCACTCCCAGCGGTTTCACCCAGAGCAGGTAAGTAAATCCATCACGGTAATCGTCAATCGTTGCACTTGCGGGAATGACCACATGATTGCTTCCGTCAAATTCTATCCCCATGCCGATCTTCCCTTCTACCCGCTTAGCACCAACAATCTTTCCATCATTTCCTTTACCTGAGGAATCCTTAACTTCTGCCCCTTTTCCTGAATCGAAGAGCCACACTCCCATTACAGATTCTGCATCAATTTCCGCACAACTTTCATAAACCCACAATCCAGTAATAAAAATTACCAGCATAATCACCAAAATATTTATGACTTTCATTTTTTGCCTCCTTTTATCCTATTATCCCGTACGACGAACTGTTAGTCAAGTTCTGTACCGCATCGTGGACACTTGTCGCTCCAAGTTGAACGTCTGCCTTCACCGCAACCGTGACATTCTCCAAATGGATGTTCGTCCGGTTTTGCGCGGGCTCCACCTTTTTTGTAGGTGATGATTCGCCATACCGTCTCGCCATCCTCTTCCCAGCAGAGCCACACGCCTTCTTTTCTACCATCGGAAGAAGTGCCATCGTGTTTTTTGTAGGGACCACCCCATTTGCGATTCCCATTTTCATGATAACAGATATACTCACCTTCGTACTTATCATCTCGGAAGTAAGCCACGCTGGATATATTCCCATTCTTATGATATAGAATCCATTTCCCATCCTTTTTTCCATGAACGAAGCTCCCTTCGCTGCGTTTCAATCCACTCGCGAAATAGGTAATCCAATACCCATGCTTTTTACCATCAACCATCTCGCCTGTATCTCGTGTGCCTGCCATAATTTTACCTCTTATTTTGCGAAATCCGGATCAAGTTCCTTCGCTTTTTCAAAATCTGCTTTTGCTGCGTCATGTTGTCCAAGTGCCTCTTTTGCACGTGCGCGGTCATGATATGCTTTAGCATCCAGTGGGTTTAGTTTGATTGTTTTATCATAATCACTTATCGCACTTTTATGATCGCCAAGATGACCTTTTGCAATGCCGCGGTTATGGTATGCTGTGGCTTCTTTTGGATTTAGTTTGATGGCTTTATCATAATCATTTATCGCACCTTTATGATTACCAAGTTTGAACTTCACGTGCCCTCGGTTGTTGTATGCTATGGAATACTGTGGATTTAGTTTGATGACTTTATTGTAATCACTTATCGCACCTTCATAATCGCTAAGTTTGGATTTGGCATACCCTCGGTTGATGTAAGCTATTGCATACTGTGGGTTTTGTTTGATAGCTTTATTGTAATCACTTATTGCATCTTTATAATTGCCAAGTTTGGATTTGACGACTCCTCGGTTGATGTAAGCTATGACATACTGTGGATTTAGTTTGATGGCTTTATCATAATCATTTATCGCACCTTTATGATCGCCAAGTTGCCGTTTCGCTAACCCCCGGTTGTAGTAAGCTGTGGCATACTGTGGATTTAGTTTGATAGCTTTATCATAATCATTTATCGCACTTTCATGGTCTCTGAGGGCATATTTCGCATTTCCACGTCTAAAGTAGGCATTTGTAGACTCAGGGTTTAACTGGATAGCTTTATCAAAATCAGCTATTGCCTTGTCATAGCGTTTTTTATCGTAATTCATTACTCCTTTAAGGTAGTGGACGTAGGAACGAATAGGTTCTCGTTTATGCCAATGTTCCAAAGACTCAGTTGATTCTGACTGGGTGAGCAATCCTTTAAGCATATATGAAGGAATAGCGTCGCTAAAAGAATCGTCTCCAGATGCTTGAATTCCTATGACTTGTCCCTTGCTGTTTAGCACGGGACCTCCACTACTTCCGCTGACAGCCCTAACTTTTATCCGAAGCCACTTATCGCTATTCCTTATACTATGCAGTGTTGCCTCAGTAACTTTATACTTCTCATCAGGAAATCCTATAATAGATATAGGTTCGTTACTCCTTACAACATCACTATTTCCAAGTGGAAGTGCCTCACCTTCCCCTATAACTTTTAAAATGGCAAGATCATTTTTTACATCATAAGCAGCGACACCTTCGACTTTCCAAGTCGTCTTTTTGTCTGCTGACTTTATGTAGACAGGTCCCGAATGTGCGATAACATGAATGTTAGTCGCAACCTTGTTCCGTTGCACGAAAAATCCACTACCGATACCTTTTGAAAAAAAACCAATTTTATTTTCTACCCTGACGATAGAATTTCTGTGTTTGTGAAATTCTGTAGGCTTTTCAATAATCTGTTGGGGGGTCTTCGCGCAAGAAAAGAGGATTCCAAAAACGAAAACACCTAAAAATAATTTTATTTGCTGTTTCAAAACGTACTTACAAGTAGAAGTCAACATATTTTTATAAATCTCCTTAAATACCCTGAGGGGTGTGCATAATTATTTGGTGCTTCAACACAGACGGCAAAACACTTCAAGGACTGCTTCATAAGTAGAAGTGCCGTTTGTAGTAGCACAATTCATTGTGCGTCCATGAACTTGTGGACGGCACACCAAATCAAGAAATCAACGGTATGAACGCCTGTAGGCGTTCCCCGGGGATGAATCATGGAGCATGCCACACGCGCATGCTGCTAATAGCATTCCCCGGAGTGTGCCTACTACTTTTAAACGCAAATTTGGCGTTAAATTATTTATGCACACCCCTCAAATACCCGAATGTATCTGTCCCATGTTACCTGATTTTATGCTATTTGTTAAGTCTTTTCGTAGTACTGCGGGAGGTTAGTTCCATTTTGTAGGAATGGAGGAGGAAATTCAAAGATTGGAAGGAAAAATTGTCTGCATAGTGGGTTTGCGAAGCAACGTAACTATTGGGGATCATGTCCTGATTTACAAACTCTACAAACGATCTATAGGATAACTTGTAATTCTTTTTGGTTATCAATCAATTTCTGCGCCACATTTTGGACAATTATCACCCCAACTTAAACGTCTTCCTTCGCCACAAACGTGGCACGTTCCTTGAGGGTATTCATCCGGTTTTGCACGGCTGCCACCCTTTTTGTAGGTAACGATTAGCCACACCGTTTCGCCATCTTCTTCGTAACCATAAAATGGTCCTTCCTTTTTGCCATCATAAGATTTTCCCTCATGTTTAGGATAAGCACCTCTGGATCTGAGGTTCCCGTTTTCATGATAAGTGATACAAGGACCTTCATATTTCCCATCACGGAAGGAGGCTTCACCCGACTTGTTCCCATTTTTGTGGTAATTGATCCAGGGCCCATCCTTTTCACCGTGAATGTAGTTACCTTCGCTTCGCTTTACACCATTCGCGTAATAGGTAATCCAATATCCGTGTTTTTTACCATCAACCATCTCACCCGTGTCAAGTTTACTTGGCATGATTCACCTCTTGTGTAGCGTAGTAAATGTATACCTGTATTCTTGGAATCACTATTACAATTTTTCTTCAAGGTATTCCTCAAATTTTTCTATCGTTTTCGGACCGATACCTTTGATCCCCTTTAGTTTACCTTCATCAATTGCTGTTCGGAGTGAAAGCAGGCTATCAATACCCACCTCCTGATACAGAAGTTTAATTGTTTTAGGACCGAGTCCGGGGATAGGTATAAGTTCAACAATTGTCTGTGGGACGTCACTTGCGTACTCCTGCAATTTTGAGCATGTCCCAGTTTCAACATATTCCGTGATGATGGTTGAGACTATATCGCCAACACCCGGAATTGCCTCTTGTAACTTTCCTTGAGATGCCAGTTCCGCCACAGACTCCTCCATACGAGAAATTGTATACGCTAAACGAGGATAACGGGAAGCATGATCTTCTGGATAATCAGCTACAAGTAGAATCGTATTAAGTTCCATCAACTTCTGTGCAATTTCTTCGTTCGTCATTATTCAGTTTCCTCTCTATTATTTATTTTGAATCTATATCGGATTGTCACTTATCTTCGAAATGAAGAATATTAAGAATTGCTTCAGGTCGTTCTTTCTGAACAGCAAAATCATAGGGACTCATCCCAGAAAAGTTGCGAATTGTTATGTCTGCGTCATAACTAATCAGAAATCGAATAACACCAACTGACGCTAAAGCAGCAGCAATATGCAGCGGGGTTTCTCCATCCATCGGTCCGAACTCCAATTCGGATTCCCCTTTTTTCGCATGCTTATTTACTTCAGCACCATGCTCAATCAACATATCTATTGCGCTGAGTTGGTTCGCTTCCGCAGCGTTGTGTAAAGGTGTCTCACCGCCTTTCGGCATGGCATGATTGACATCTGCACCGACATGAATTAAGTACTCACAGAACCTTAACTCACCATCTCTTGCAGCGAAACTTAACAGGACACCTTCTGAAAAAGCATCGTGATTGACATTGCCGCCCTGTTCTATCAGATATTTAGCAATATCTACGTTTCTTTCAAAATATGCCCACATGAAAGGTGGAATCCAGCTGTAATTGGGATCTGCTCCGCTCTCTACAAGTTCTCTGACCTGTGCCATATCACCAGCTTTTGCTGCTTCAATTAAACTTTCGCCTAATACTTTCTTATTTTTCATTTTTTCTCCATTGTAGAATCCTATACTAATCAGTCTCTGCGCCACACTGTGGGCAACTATCACCCCATTTTAGACGTTTCGTCTCGCCGCAACCGTGGCACGTTCCGAGTGGATATTCATCGGGTTTTGCGCGGGCACCACCTTTCTTATAGGTAATGATACGCCACACAGTTTCTCCATCGTCTTCGTACCATTGCCATGCCCCTTCCTTTTTACCATCATAAGATTTGCCTTCATGTTTAGGATAAGTCCCAATCATTCCGATGTTCCCATTTTCATGATAGGAGGTATAAGTGCCTTCATGTTTATTATCACGGAAAAAGGCTTCAACATAGATGTTGCCATTCTTGTGATACTGAAGCCAAGGTCCGTCCTTTTTGCCATGGATATAGTTGCCTTCGCTGCGTTTTATTCCATTCGCGTAGTAGGTAATCCAATATCCATGTTTTTTACCATCAACCATTTCACCGGTTGTGCGTGAATTTGCCATAATCTACACCCATTTGCAAAATACCTACTACAAATTCGCGTCAAGGTATTCCTCAATTTTGTCTAACGTTTTCTTGCCTATACCTTTGAATCCTTTGAGTTTACCCTCATCAATTGCTGTTCGGAGGGAGGCAAGACTATCAACTTCAATATCCTCATATAACCGTTTTATTGTTTTTGCGCCAAGCCCAGGGATAAGGACAAGTTCACCAACTGTCTGCGGAATGTCACCTGCGTAGTCCTGTATTTTTGAGCATGTTCCAGTTTGTAGATATTCAGTGATGATAGTCTCAACTATTTCACCAACTCCACCAATTTCTTCTATCAACCGTCCTTGTTCAACAAGATCCGCGACGGATTCTGGAAAACGGGAGATAGAATGTGCCAAACGAGGATAGCGCGATGCATGATCTTCTGGATAGTCGGCAATAATTAGAAAGGTGTGAAGTTCCAATAGTCTTAACGCTATTTCATCGTTGACGCGCCATCGGGTGCGTCCCTTTTCGTCTGTGTAAGATTCATTACTATTGTGCATCTTTTTTCCACCTTAAAATCTTAATTGTGGTATCCCACAACGCAACTGCCAAATACTCACCGTTGGGTGAGAAGGCTAACGCTTGGATACCAGTTGAGTAGGTTGCCCAAATTACTGATTTAGTTTCAAGTATCTTTGAAATCCGATAGGGAATTCCCCATACCCGAAGATTACCTTTCTCATCACCAGAGGCGAGGTAGTACATACGAAGGTAACCTTTCGTTTTCAGGTTTGCATGCATTTCATCCGTAGTTAAGTTATAATTGATTGGTGCAAAAGCAAGTGCGCGCGTCCAATAAGCTTCAAATCCAGATTTATTAAGAAGTTGTCTACCGGTGTGCATTTCCCAGACGCGAATTCCAGATTTACCATTGAGTTGTGTGTCAACAGCAAGCATCTGGCTGCCATCTGAAAATATTAGGTTCCACATACCAAGGATTTCACTTGTGTCAAAAATATGTTCAGGTTGCTTTGCAAAGTCTGTCCAAACCTCAATAATTGTACGATGTCCTTCATCATCTTGGTATGTTCCTTCTGCCGCAGCAAGATATGCATGCCTTGATGAAATAACTATACCGTTCCGTACAGGTAATTGTGTTTTCAAATTATAAATTTTCCAAGGAGTCATTTCTATCTTGGTCTTACCATTTTTCCCAGAAATAATTCCTGCGTATAAAAAACGCCATATTTCAATTTCATTATCACCTTCTGTCAATGCTGCAAGATAGCTTTCTGGTGAAAAATAGCCGATCTCATACTGCCCATCCATCTCATCTCTCATTTTCCCAATCTGAATCTTATTACCATTTTTTACGTCTATAACAGAGATTCCACCATTCTCTTTTGGGACTAAGAGATAATTCAATCTCTGAGTGTAAGCAGACCATTGATCTTCTCCAACAGTGTAAATCACGCGTTTTTGACGGTTTTGAAGGTCCCATTCGACTATGCTGCCACCTATTTCATGTGCAATTAACTTTGTGTTGTCTTTATTGAAAGTTATACGGCTTGCAACGTTAGGCAATAATTTATCAAGTCGTGGGTTCTGTTCTTCACCAAGTTGAAAGGCGAACTCCAACGATGCCCCATGAGCTGACAAGCATATTAGACTAAGAAGAATAAGTAGAACGATTTTTTTCATTTGACAAAAGTAGAGTAGAGGCTTTAAACCTCGCCTAACAATATAGGAGATTTTAGAATTACTTGGACATTCTGCATCGGCGAGGTTGGGAAATCTCACCTACCGGGATGCGAAGCTGTTTGTAGTTGTTGACTAAAAATTTGGGTCGCAATAAGAGCAGCGTCTGGAACTTTACGGATATTTACCGTGATTTTTTCGCGTCTCGGACTGCCATCGGCATTTCTAAAACCTTTCTGGAATGAACCACAACATTGACTGAGTGTTTCTATATCAAAACAGATAAAGTGGATTTCTGACAAAACAAACTCAGTTTTACGTCTTCGTGACATTGCTCCTCTGTTTATTCGGTTTACCTCATATTTACTGATTCCCTCTTTCAATTCATCATGTCATTTTTTGAAGGTTCTTTCTTCATCATTGTACTCTACTTCACCTATTGCAAGGATAACACCATAGTACCCGTGATCGTTTATCGTGTTTACGATTGCCTCCGCATCATTCGTAATGACCGTATGGTTTGTCGTATTGGCTGCATGTGCCTTGAAGTCCCATGAGATACTACTAAAAGCATCAAATTCAGTATTGCCATACTTTTTTCCGGGCATATCAATGATGTTAGCAAAATTTTTTTGACACAAAAATTCAAAGTAAAATCCCATCCATTCCATTTGCCTCCACTGCTTTGATCCTGCCTCTTTCATTTCTATAATAGAGTTTCTTCCATCCCAAATTTTGGGTATATTTCGCGAGGCAATTTGTAATTTTTTAACTGTATCCACTATCTTTTTATCTAACATGATATATTATTCTTCCTCATTGAACAAATTCCATGAGGGTTCATCTTCGGTTTTATAAATTAGATATTTTCCAGACTCAAGGCGTTCACGAGCAAATTCATAATACGCTGGCACAATTTCAAATCCTATGTAGTGCCGCCCCTTCATTTTGCTGACGACAGCTACCTGGCCAGAACCGAGAAACGGATCTAAAACAAGATCCTCTTTTTGGCTGGAATAATCAAGTATTTTTCCAATGAGTTCAGCTGGCAATTTAGTTGGTGTTTTCACGGCACCTTGCCAATATTCCCTATTGATTTCCCAAACATCTTCCTTGTCTTTGTAGTGTGCGGATCCACCGTTTTCAGTTTTTGTGTCTTTATCAAAACGACAGTAGGGATAGAATTGCCGTTTTTTATCGTTTTTACATAAAAAAAGACAGTGGTAGTGGGAAGTTACGTATTTACGCTTGGTAACGACTCCAAACTGATATTTCCAAATGAGGTGATTGACTGTCGTAAGTTTACACTCATCAATTGCAATCAAGAGATCTTTTAGATAATTCCAACCTGAGAAGATATACATGCTGCCCGAATCTTTTAGCACTCTTGTTGCCTCTGAAAGCCACTCAAGTGTAAAGGCGAGATAGTTAATCCCATCAATTTCATTATAACCTTGAAGAACGCGATTTCCTGTACGATTATAGTTGTTTCGAGTAGCCTTAAAGTCAATAGCAAAAGGTGGATCTGTTATGACAAGATCAACACATTCAGGTGGCATTTCGGACATCAAGTCAATGCAGTCCCCAAGTTTGATAATATCAATACATTCGGAATGTGTGATACTCACTACGGCTAAAGCCGTGTGCTTCTTTGAAACACACAACTCTCCTGTGTGATTCCTGCTTCCATCTCTCGTGCCTCTTTCCCGAACTGTGTGAGGTCTTATTTGGGCTCCACAGGCGTTTAGACTCTCTGTCTATCCGACAACGAGGTGGCTTAGGTTGATTGCAGCGTTGACATCTCTATCTATAGAAACATCACATTGACTGCAATGATATGTTCTCTCTGAAAGTGTCAAATCGTCTTTCTTGTGTCCGCAACGGCTACACGTTTTGCTACTTGCAAAGAATTGGGCTGCTTCTGTGATAGATATGCCCCGTGCTTCTGCTTTCGTCTTAAGTTTAGAGAGAAATCCACCTAACGCACTATCTGATAACGCTTTCGCAAGTTTCCTATTCTTGAGCATATTCGTTATCTTAAGTGTTTCTATGCCAATAGCACTTGCACGATTGACAATCTCTGTCGTTGCTTTGTGGTGTGCATCGGTTCGGATACAAGCAATGCGGTAGTGGATACGTTCTAATCTGTGTTTCTGCTTAAACCAATTCTTAGACTTAAACACTTTTCTGCTCAACTTGCGCTGTTCTCGTCTCAGTTTTCTCTCATAGCGTTTCAGGGGTCTCGGGTTATCATATTTCGTGCCATTACTCAAGGTGGCCAGTGTGTTAATGCCTACGTCTATACCGATAACAGGGTGTGTTGAGGTGTCAACAACTTCGGTGTCCTCTGTTTCCACGGTGATAGATGCAAACCAACGATGGGCTGTCCTTGAGATCGTTACCTGGATAATCTTGCCAACAAAACGTAACGCTTCACGCATCTTTATCCACCCTATCTTGGGTAATCTAATACGTTTGTCTTCAACTCGCACGGATTGCTCGTCTGTTGTCCAACTCTGTTTGTGTCCACGCCCTTTGAACTTTGGAAACTTCACACGCTTAGATACCCAATTTGTAATCGCTTGCCCCAGATGCTTGATAGCATATAACGCAGCACGCTGATCTTGGGAACGTGTCCAATCATAACGCTTTTTTGTCTTATTAAAATTATCATTGAGCGTTTGCCACGACTGAAAGTTATCATGCTCTAAGCCTGCCTTGAAATCGGATAACGCATGGTTATAGGCAAAGCGCGCATACCCACATTGAGAAGCAAACCAGCGTCTTTCTCTAAATGTTGGGGCTAATGCGATTTTATGGGTTTTGTAGGGCATATCTGACTCCTGTCCGTTTCTGACTCCCATTATTAGTGGTGTGACGGACCTAATAAATCCGCCACAGAGTCAGTTCTATAAGGATACCACAAAAAATCTCCGAATGTCAAGCGTTTTTGGACCCGGGGAATGCCTTAATGGCATTCATACCGTTGATTTGAAGCCTAAAGGCTTGGGATTGCCAGAGAAGTCCCTTCATAACTCAATTATATCACGATTATACATAATTCGCAATATCCAAACTGAAGGGGACAGGGTTATTTAGTTTTTGGTTTTTCTTGCGAATTTTTAACACTTGCTATATACCTCAGAACGGTAGGTGCGGTTTCATGAAGATTAAAAAATAAATTGGATAATGTGGCGAGGTTAGGAAACCTCGCCAGCAAAGATGTACACCTGCTGCTGGCAAGGTTTCCTAACCTTGTCAATTACCGAAATATTTATTTAAACTTCATCTAACCGCACCGAATTTGGATCAAAAATCTTCTATCGACTTTCCCTGTAGGATGCGGTGCGGTTGGAAACCGCACCTACCGCCCTTGGATATTAACTTTTAGTAAACCTCAATAACGGAAAACTCTTAAAACTGAATAACCCTGTGAAGGGGAGTAAAGTTTTTGTCATGTGTGTTGTCTGAATCGCGGATTATCGCGGATGACACCAAAATAAGCAAGCGTTTGTTCCATAAACTTCCAGTTTGTGCTATCCCCAAAGCGCAATCTGGAAGAGGACGGGACAGAAACGGACTATCGGACGAGGAACATCGCCCAGACGAAAAACAACTTGGCATCTCCAGGCATATAATCCGCGCAATCGGTGAAATCCGGGGAATGCCTAAATGGCATTCATACCGTTGATTTGGCGATAATCCGTGATTCAGACAGATAATTGACAAAACTTTACACACCCGCTGCATTTTGATTTTCTTGACAATAGCACTATTGCAGGGTATAATAAATCTAAACTTTAACACAAGGAGTCATCCATGGAACAGATTCAGACCGTCAAAATCTATGATTCGGAATACGAAACAACGTATACTGCTTATGTCCAAAGGAATGGGGATGGTTGGATGGGATGGATACAAGAACATCCTAAAGTAAAGTGCGAAGATACCACAAAAGAAACACTCCTGGAAACTCTTGAACAAACGCTTTATGAAACTTTAGAGGCTGACTGGAAAGCATGGGATAAGCAATTAGAAGAAGACATCAAAGCTGGAAAGCTTGATAAATTGGCCGAAAATGCCCTTGAGGACTTGCGTGCAGGAAAGTGTACCGATCTATAGAACTGATCAAGCGTTTTGGAAATGCTTTCGTAATCTTTCACAACAACTTCAACAACGTGCAAACAAGAGTTTCGTCCTCTTGAAGCAGGATTCAAACTCAACATCTCAGATTTTCCACTTCTAAGGGTATAATGAATCTAAACTTTAACGCAAGGAGTCATCCATGGAACAGATTCAGACCGTTAAGATCCAGTATCTCGATCCTATGGAAACGTATGCTGCTCACATACAAAAAAACGGTGATGGGTGGATAGGATGGATACCAGAAGTCCCTGAAGTTAAGGGCGAAGAAGGCACCCAAGAAGAACTGCTAAAAACCCTTGAAAATCGGCTTCATAAGGTCTTAAAAGCTGAATGGGAAGAATGGTGTGAGCAGCTTGAGGAAGACGTAAAAGCAGGAAAATTGGATCATCTTATTGAGGAGGCTGTTGAAGATCTCCGAGCAGGTAGGTGCAAAGATCTATAAAACGACACCTTATTTTTGGAGATGTTATCAAAACCTTCCGCGAGTGGTCCAACAACAAGCAGGTAATAAGTTTGAACTCCTGAAGCAAGATTCAAAACACCCATCTTTGAATTTGAAGAGAGTGGGTAAGCGTTGGGTTGTACGAATAAATAGAGATTACCGTGCCTTAGCACGTGAAGAAAATGGGACATTGGTCTGGTTTTGGATAGGAAAGCATGATGAATATATCCTGAATATATCCGAAGAATACGACACCAAGACGACTAAAAAATTATACTTATGCTAACAATTGGTAAACTCAACATCTCAGATTTTCCACTTCTATTAGCTCCGATGGAAGATGTCAGTGACCCACCCTTTCGCGCTGTGTGTAAGGAAAACGGCGCGGATCTCATGTATACCGAATTCATCTCTTCTGAAGCACTCATCCGCGATGCTGCACAGAGTGTTGCCAAGTTAGACATCTTTGAAAACGAAAAACCGATTGGCATCCAAATTTTTGGACACGATATTGAGGTAATGCGGGAATCTGTTGAAATTACTGAACGTGTCCAACCTGACATCATTGACATAAATTATGGATGTCCTGTCAAAAAAGTCACACGGAAAGGCGCAGGCGCAGGTATCTTGCAGGACATTCCGAAGATGGTCAAAATGACAGCTGAGATGGTGAAGACCACTGCGTTGCCGATCACCGTCAAAACGCGGTTGGGATGGGATGATAACACAAAGTATATTGTTGAGGTGGCAGAACGTCTGCAAGATGTCGGCATCCGTGCCATTGCAATTCACGGACGGACGCGGTGTCAGATGTATAAAGGGGAGGCAGATTGGACGCTCATCGGAAAAATAAAGGATAATCCACGCATGAATATCCCCGTTTTCGGCAACGGTGATGTGGATAGTCCTCAGAAAGCCGCACAGATGCGACAACAATACGGTGTAGACGGTATCATGATTGGTCGCGCTGCGATCGGCTACCCGTGGATTTTCAATGAGATAAAACACTACTTTGAAACAGGCGAACCGCTTCCACCGCCCTCAATAGATGAGCGCATCGCTGTATTTAGGAAGCACTTGGATTTTTCTATCAAGTGGAAGGGATTGAAACTTGGATTAGTAGAAATGCGGCGGCACTATACAAACTATTTTAAAAGCATTCCACATGTCAAACCTTTTCGTACTCGTTTGGTCACCTGCGATAGTTACGATGGCGTTTTAGGAATCGTGGAAGAACTCCGCATGCATGCTTACCGAGCCACAGAACGGACGGACCAATTTATGCATAGTCCTTCACGCAATTGAAAACTTGACAGAATAGCGGAACAATCCTATCATATAATAAAAGATATAAATAAGGACAGAATATGAATAAAATACCCTTTATGAAACTCAGTGGTGCGGGGAATGACTTCGTAATCATCAACAATCTAAACCAAGTCGTTGATAGTGCAGATTCTGAATTCATGAATTTTGTCACAAAGATATGCCAACGTCGTATGTCAGTGGGTGCTGATGGCGTGCTGCTTGTTGAACCGACAGAAGATGTAGATTTTCGGATGCGTTACTTCAATGCCGATGGTGGTGAAGTTGAAACCTGTGGAAACGGCGCACGTTGTATCTCTAAATTCGCTTACCTGAACGGTATTGTGTCAGAACAGATGCAATTTCTGACAAATGCTGGTATTTATGAAGCGGAAATTGTTGATGATAACGTAAAAGTACGTATGAGCGATCCGACAGATATTCGGATTAATGTTCCACTTCGTCTTGAAGATGGAGTCCATAATGTAGGTTTTGCAAATAGCGGTGTACCGCATGTTGTATTCTTTGTAGATGACTTGGAAACGACTGATGTTTTTGATCTCGGACAACAAACACGTTATCATAACGATTTTAAGCCCGCAGGTACCAATGCGAATTTTATCTGTATCCATTCACAAGAACTGATTGAAATTCGCACGTATGAACGAGGCGTTGAAAATGAGACACTCGCTTGTGGCACAGGTTCCATTGCCTCAGCTATTGTATCTGCAACTTTGGGGAAGGTAAAATCACCTGTTTCTGTCAAAACAGCGAGCGGTGTCGTTTTGAAAATACATTTTGATTTGGAAAACGACGAAGCCAAAAACGTGTATCTTGAAGGCGATGCGCGCGTAATATTTGCAGGCGAACTTACATCGGAAGCATGGGATTATTAGAAGGCTGGCACAGTTCATTGTGCCGTAGTTATCAAGGAGGGATTTAAATGTTTGAGGGCTCTTATGTTGCACTCGTTACACCATTTAAGGACGATGAATCGTTAGATGAAGCAAAACTGAAAGAATTGATTCAGTTTCAGATTGAAGGCGGCACACACGGCATCGTCCCGTGTGGGACAACAGGTGAATCCCCCGCCCTTTCAGAAGCTGAACACGACAGAGTCATAGAAATCACCGTTGAAACGGTAAATAGACGTGTGCCTGTCATCGCTGGTACTGGCTCAAATTCAACGACACGCACGCTACGCGCGACAGAACATGCCAAAGCTGCAGGTGCGGATGCTGCACTGATTGTCACCCCTTATTACAACAAACCTACGCAAGAGGGGTTATACGCGCACTATATGAAAGTTGCCGACACAGTAGATATACCGATTGTTGTCTATAACGTTCCGGGACGATGTGGTACAGACATCCTCTCTCCCACGATTGCACGTCTCGCTGAACATCCAAACATCGTTGCGCTTAAAGAGGCGACAGGTGAACTCAAACGCGCAAGTGAAGTTGTCAATCTATGTCCCGATGACTTTGTTGTGTTATCAGGCGATGATGTTAACACACTGCCGATTATGGCAGTAGGTGGAAAAGGGGTTATTTCGGTTGTCGCAAACATTGCACCCGCTGATATTGCTGAAATGTGCAACGCCTTTCATGCAGGAAATCTTGAACTTGCTCGGAAACTCCACTATAAAACCTTGCCGTTAGCGGTTAATCTATTTATTGAAACGAATCCTATTCCGGCGAAAACAGCGTTAATGTTGATGGAGAAACTCAATGGAAAAGTCCGGCTTCCGCTTGCACCGATGGTGTCTGCCAATCTTGAATCCCTCCGTAAGACGCTTGTGGAAACAGGATTGATTTAATTGTGCTAAACTTTGGGCAATTTTAAAAGTTTCTGTCCGGTAGGTTAGGTTAAATGAAACGCTGGACAGCTCAGAAAGATTCTGGGACACATTTCGCCCCGCTGGTGAAAGAGGTGTGGATCATTGGACTTCTATAAACATTTCGCCCCGCTGGAACTACTACTGCCAAGATATTTTTTTCGGGTTCTTTCAGTTTACTAAACCTGTTGTTGAAGAACCGAAGGTATCCTTTAAAGATGATATTATGCCAATTCTTGTTGTGAGATGTGCTATACAAGGATGCCGCCTCGTTGGACATTTCACAAACCTTTACCTACCCACTACGATACTTTTGATGTTGTGTTAATGCCAAAATTGACATTTCAAGATTAACTCACCAAATTCTACATAATTTTCAAACTACGCAAATTTTGCCTGATTTACTATGCAATTTTTTCGCAGTATGCAAATTTTGCGTAGTAAAACAAATGATAAAACCCTTTAACGATACAATTCTTGAATTGGCACGGAAATTGCGCGTATAGTTTCACAAGGCTGAGAAGTTCTCAGTCAGAAACAGAGTGTTTTTCCTTAATCGTCTACACAACATGTTTAATTTGCCTGAAAGTTTTTAACAAAGGAGGTATAATTGTGAAAAAAAGAATTTTTACACAAAATACAGATATAGCATTCGTCGCTGCAGGTGGTGGACTTACCGTTATCTCGTACTTTGCACTCTTTTTTTCAGGAGTACGGGATCCACCTCAGTATCATAGCATTGGCTATATCGCTCTGGGGTTTCTTGTCCCTAAAACAGATGGACACACCATCACAAGTACCCCCGAAACTGAATAGGCAGCAGTGGCGAAAGATAGGTTCACCGTGGCACTTATTATTTGTATTGGTGGTGGGCTGCTGATCGGCGCAAACGCTATCAAAAGCAACACCAAGAACCCACCGCCTTGCATGCAACGGATACAACCGGACTGTATAAAGGATATGCCTGAACCGGTTTGTCCACCTCAACAAGAACGTGTCCCTTGTCCGCTGGACGCAATTCAACATCACGTCCCTTGTCCGCTGGACGCAATTCAACATTACGTTCCTTGCCCGTTGGACACAGCGAGGCAAAGGGATAACTGAGAACAAAGGAGTTTATAATCATGTTAACTTTGAAAAAGAACTGGCATTGGATGCTTTTTGTTCTTGTTATTTTTGGAGGTATTGGTGTCGTCTTGTTTACACAGTTGAACACCGATACTGAACCGAAAACCGTATATAAACTACCATCAGAGGAAACGCTACAAAAAATCCGGGAGAAGGCGGCTGCACGGAAAGCACAAGCGGATGATGGAACGAACAGACCGCCACCCCCCGGTGAAACACATGAAACCGGGTATTGGCACGGGGATCATTGGCACCGCACTGCCCCATCCGTTAACGAAAAGCAGGCAGCGCGGGACGGGACAAATGTCCTCCCCAGCACAACTGAGAACCCGAAACGCCGAAAGTGGTTACGGGAAGGAGAGGTCAAACCCGGCCATTTCTATTCCTTTGACGAAGATGGATACCTTGTTTGTGATGAAAATGGTAACCTTATTCAAACACCCTACGGTGATCCTGCTTTTCATATATTCACAACGATTGGGTTTAGACCCACTTACGAGGAATACCAGGAATACAAAAAGTTAGTGACACAAGGTAATGCCGCTTATATGGCGGGAAACATGGCAGAATACAATCGGTTAGTCGCTGAAGTTTTACAATTTCGTAGAGATCACCAAGGTGAAGTTCCTGACCTAACAGCATCAACTGTCTTCCCAGATGATCATACCCCCGCTACCCCCGAAGCCAATGCTCGTTTCGACCGTATGGTAGTCGAAAAGCACAATCAACTCTATAGGGAGTGGGGATTAGGGTACTTACTTGAAGATTAGATTCCAACGATTTTACACATTTTTAGGAGGTTTTACAAAATGTTCCGAAAAACGATTTTCACTTTGATTATAGTGCTAACGCTAATGGTAAACTCAAATGAGGTGTCCAAAGCAGGCTTTTTTGATGATTCCATTGATTTTGACAAAGGTGCTGTTGCTGCGTGGTGGGAATGTGACGTATCAGACTATTACAAAGTTAAAAGCTGCAGCATAACTGGTGATCATGATGCGTCGGACACCTGTACGGGCAGTTCTTACCATAATGTTTCAGAAAACTGGAAAAACAAACCCGAACAGATTGTGGTGAATGGTGTTGCCAACTATGAAGGGAATGGCTATGTCCGTTTCTCTGCCACAGGTGGACGGATAACATTAAATGGTGGTGTCTATCAACAACTCACCTCCAGGACTACCGCTGGGGAACCCGTAGGAAGCATGCCTCAACTCAAAAAGAAAGGCAGTAATAAAAAGAAGCCGAGATATACCCTTGTTCACGGCACAGGCACCGTTCGAAAGGCCGTATATAAACTGGGTACACCGACATTGATTGGCAGTTATACCCTAACTGTTGATAGTGGGACTGCCATCGGAGACGGTTTTGAGGCATCTGGTGGTGCTTATGTCGAAATCTCCGCAACTACAGGTGTTACAGAATTTTCGGTTACAGGAACTTACGGGGTGACTGTTGAGTGGAGCAAAGGACGTGAAGTCACCACCACAGGGATACTCAGCAATAGTTGGGATTGGCAGGTCAGTGAAAAAAACATGTGCAATTCACACAATCCCCCGCAAGAGATTAGCGAGGTTCATGCCCATCATTGGATATGTCCCGAAGGATCTGGCAGCATGAACGGTGGTTGTGGTGCTCACATCCAATGTGGGAATCCTGAATCAAATATCCCTGACTATCATAAGTTACAGGATGTCTGTCCTGGACCTTCCACGGATCCCTCAGGACACTGTAGCGTGGGAGCACCCTATCGGAAGTGCACACATAGTTGTGAGTACTACAGCCCTGACGATGATAGCAATGACGAACCGATATACTGTGCCAGGGAACTTTGTGGCAAAGTTGTCAGTGATCCCTATGAGCACTATATTAAATGCGGCACACAGGATGCTTCTAATGCCCCTTCTTGTGGTCAAAAATTCTGGAGTTGTGTCCCGACAATTTATGATCGTCACAAGCCAAGGTCCTGCGACAAAAGCGTCAGAAACGATGATGGAACACATTCCGAATGTCCGGCATACCTTCGGAATTGCAAACACATCAAGGGATACCATACGGTGTCATGGAAGACGTGGCATCACTCAAATGACTAACCCTCGTAAGATGAATTCACAGCTTACAGGCAGGTCCCCTTTTGGGTGCCTGCCTTTTTTGTTGGTGCCTATGGCGTTTGCGTGCCCAATGCATCATTTTATGCACTCTTTCCGACCTAATTTTTTCTCTTCAGGACTTACGCAGTTTCTCTTAAAGTCCCACTGATAAGGGGGATTTAGGGGGTTAAATCACTGAAATATCATTGAAATAACGACTTTTTAACCCTCCTAACCCCTCTTATCAAGGGGGAATGCGTAAGTCCTATTCAATATTCTGTGTAAATCCTTTTATAATTCGTTTGACATTTTTCGCAAATCTGCTATGCTAATTGGTAAGACAAACACGTCCGAAAATGCACCTATTTTTGATGCGTGTGGATATCCTATGGCTGAAAAGCGGAAAACATTCAAGATGCGAAACGAAAAAGGGCCGTCTATTGATCAAAAGCACATTATTATTGCCAGTGAATCATCCGATACGTTAAAAAGTTTAGGCGATCTATTTGAACAGAACGGTTATGAGGTCTCTATCGTCCCCGATGGCAGTGAGGCATTACGGCATATTATGAGCGAAAATCCGAAGGTATACGTGCTGACACCTCCGCATGCTGCTGATATGCAGTGGACACTGCGTAAACCAACGACGACAGATATGCGTCAAGTTACTCAAACACCCTCTACGTCAAGGAGCATGTTGGATGGGGATTATTCGGAGATTATCGGTGAGAGTCCACAGATACTTAAAGTTCTCACCCAAATTGACCATATTGTAAACACAAATGCAACGGTGTTAATTTATGGCGAGACAGGGACCGGTAAAGAGCTGATAGCGCGTGCATTGCACAAAAACAGCAAACGCTCAGAAAAAGCGATGGTTGTTGCGAACTGTGCTGGGTTTCCAGAGAACCTGATAGAGAGTGAACTCTTTGGGCATGAGCAGGGTGCCTTTACCGATGCAAAATCGCAACATATCGGTAAATTTGAACAAGCACAAGATAGCACGCTTTTCCTTGACGAAATCGGGGAATTACCGTTGACGCTTCAACCGAAGTTTTTACGAGCACTTCAAGAACGCGAGATTGAACGTATCGGCAGTACAAAGTCGATCCCAATAAATTTCCGAGTAGTGGCAGCTACCAATCAAAATCTAAAGGAGTCCGTTGAAAACGGTACGTTTCGCGATGATCTCTATCATCGGTTGAAAGTGGTCTATATTCATCTGCCGCCATTGCGGGAGCGAAAGAAAGATATTCATAGTTTGGCAAAGCATTTTTTAGAAAAATATAGTCAGGAACCCAAGTGTCCAAAACATAAAATAGCACCGCAAACACTTGTCCTACTTCATAACTACGCGTGGCCCGGGAATGTACGAGAACTTGAAAACGTTATGATCTACGCGACCATATTTGCCAAAAGAGAGGAAATTTTACCTGAACACTTACCAGAAGAAATTCAAGAGCTAAAAATTGACCTACTCAAAGAAGAACAAACACCTAAAGAAGAACAAACACTTAGCTTTCCAATTGGAACCACAATAAAACAGATGGAAAAAACAGTTATCTTAAACACTTTAGATCGAATGGAAGGAAATCGCATAAAAACCGCTGAGATATTGCAAATTAGTGTGAATACATTGCGAAATAAGTTAAAAACTTATGCTAAAAAGTAAGCAGAAATAGGCTGGGATAGAACCCTGTCCCTAACGTAAAAGGAATTTGCACATGAAAGTCACAAATGTAGAACGTACCTTAGTTGATGTCCCGTTTACACCACGCCAACAAGAAATTACCACCCAAAGCGTCTCAACTGTTTACAACTGGTCCCTCCTTGAACTGTGTAAAGTTACCACAGATACTGGCCACATCGGATGGGGAGAGACGGTCATTCACTATACTTATTCACGTGTCAGCGACGCGAGCGTTGAACGTGTGCTCGGTCAAAGTCCCGCTGAACACATGAATGACGACTCACTCGGTGCCGGATTACAGATGGCACTCTTTGATGTCGTGGGCAAAATCTTGGAAGTACCAGTATATAGACTCCTCGGAACACAGTGCCGTGAGGTTGTGCCAATTTCATGGTGGAGCATTGACGCATCGCCTGAAAATTGGGCAGCAGAAGCCGCCGATGCTGTGGCAAACGGTTATACCAGTTTTAAAAACAAACCTCGCCCATGGTGGGATATTATCAAGCAAGTAGAAGCAATAGCAGAAGTTGTTCCTACTGACTTCAAATTGGATTTAGATCCCAACAGTTCTCTACGCGATGCTGAAACCGCTATCCCGATTTTGCGGAAACTTGCCGCACACCCGAATGTAGCGATCTTTGAGTCCCCGATTCCGCAGGGTGACGTAGCGGGCAATAAACAGATTCGGCAAGCAGTTGACTGCCCGATTGCGATGCACTTTGGTTCACCGCCTTATACCACATGTATTCGTGAAAATGTCTGCGACGGTTTTGTTATCGGTGGTGGCAAATCTCGGACGATGTATGATGGGTATCTCAGCGCAGCAGCCGATATGCCGTTCTGGCTACAGATAGTTGGCAACGGATTAACAACGACTTGGGCGGCACATCTCGGAAGTGTGCTGACGCATGCTACCTGGCCCGCAATCACTTGTCTTAATCTCTATAGTGAACATCTACTTACAAAACCCATAGTAGTTTCGGATGGCTGCCATGCTGTTCCTGATGCGCCGGGATTAGGCGTTGAAGTTGACGAAGCAGCAATTGAGAAATTCCGTGTGCCTGATGAAAAATTGGATGCCCATGGATATACCATTCATCCCCACCCGCGGATCATCAAAACAGTGGTTTATCCGGATGGCAGGCGTATCCGGATGGCAGGCGATGGCTTGAGCTATTTCAATGCTGGAAACGGTGATGCTTACGTTGAGGGGGCGCGTCTTGAGTTGACATTTGACGATGGCACAAAAGAATGGACTGAATTATATGAGAAGGCATTGGAAACACCTGTACATTGTTAGATAGATTTTCAAATTGGTCCCTCTTCATCCGTATTAAGCATCTTTCTTCAAAAAATCTACCAGTTGGTATAAGAACCATCATCGCGTTGATAGCCGTGCGGTGGTCCGTATTCTTGCGTTGACACATTCGTGAATGCGTCTTCGTTGAATTCTATACCAAGTCCCGGGGCTTCAGGTGGCAAGAGATAACCCGATTCAAATGGCACTTGCACCGGAAATTCATCGGTCAATGAAGACATTGGGGCACGCGGCAATTCCTGCACACCAACGAGCGATGATGCTAAACAGAGGTGTAGACACGCTGCAGTGGAAACAGGACCGAGCGGGTTGTGTGGTGCAAGATGGATGTAATGTGTTTCGCACCAACCAGCAATTTTGCGCGCTTCAGTCAATCCGCCAGCGATGCACAGGTCAACGCGGCAGTAGTCTATCAGGTCTTCTTCAATAACTTCTCTGAAGGTCCATTTGCTATCAAATTGTTCACCGACAGCAATTGGGACAGAGGTTTGTTGACGCAGCCGTCTGAGACTTGCAGGGTTTTCACTTCTCAGTGGGTCTTCAATAAAGAATGGGTTATACGGTTCCACTTTGTTGCAAAATTCGAGGCTATCCGCAGGGTCAAGACGGGTATGTACATCAACGAGTATATTTACGTCATCACCTAATGCTTCGCGGACTGCTTGCACCTCTTCCAATCCAAACTGCACAGCACGTCTCGGTTCAAATGTGCCTGTACCTGTTCTATCAGCCAAACCCCATCGTACAAATTTCCATCCAGCTTCATGTGTTTGCCGACAGCTTTCAATGAGGGCATCAAGAGTGCCGCCACCATTATGCGGATAGCAGACAACTTTGTCTCTTGTGCGTCCGCCTAACAGTTCATAGACAGGGACATTCAATGCTTTTCCTTTGATGTCCCACAATGCAATATCTACGGCACTGACAGCAGCGGATTGAACGACACCTCCTGGGAAAAATCCACCACGGAACATGACTTGCCAAAGATGTTCAATCTGAAACGGATTAGCACCAATGAGAATGGGTTCAAACGAGCGAACAACTTCTGCTAAGGCAAGGGCACGCCGTCTTATACCGCCCTCACCGACACCGAATATACCAGCATCGGTTTCTACTTTGACAAAGAAATGCCCTGATGCTGAAACGAACGATTTAACATTGGTAATTTTCATAAAAACCTCATTATGTAAAGCGGACAAGCGATGCAATGTATAGTAAACTTTAGAATTAATTGAACATTATGAGCAGTTCGGTCAGAAAACCGAAACTACCGCAGACGCTGTAGCATAACCTGTTAGGTTGTGTTCCGTTTCTGCACAACCTAACAGGTTATGCTACAAAATGTCCCTTAATTCTAAATGTCACCATAATTACACCGCATCTAAAGTTGGTGTATTGTCTTGACAATAAACGGGACGGAAAAGCGTCTTGCGTTTGAACGGCATTTCCTCTATGTGTTTCGGATGCGGTTCCCATCTGTGCCATTTGTTACCAACGGTATTGTAGCAACTGAAAATAGCAACGCGGTCGTGTTTATCATCTGTCCATTTTGCACCGGTATGCGTAATTGCTTCCGTAAAAACCAGCATTGAACCAGCAGGGCAACTGTAATCCTCCCATAATGGCGAATTTCGGTCTGCTGTTGATTGTGGTGCGGGAAATGCCCCTTTGTGGCTACCTGTTAGGAACATTGTTCCGCCGCCACGTTCTTTAACAGGGTTCAGTTCCCACACTACCCGTGTCAAACCGCTGTGTGCCTTATCATGGTGCAAGTGATAGGTATGTGAATTACCGGGGAAGTTGAGCATCCCACGTCCGCCGTGCGGACGAAAGTTGTCGTGTCCGTTACCGCGAATTGTAAGGAACGAACCTTCTAATCGGAAGCCGTAGCAGTTTTCGTTGGCATAACCGGATGTCAAAAATTCGTTCATAAAACCGAACACAACCGGATGGTCGGTCAATGTCTCTAAGGGACCGCCGATTGATGAACGATGATGTTCTGGAATTGACTCTTTATCCTGTTGAAGTTGGTAACAGAACTCGCGCATCTCTTTGACTTCCGTTTCGCTTAACACACCGGGAAACAGAAGCCATCCGCGCGTATCAAAGAGAAAACGTTGTTCCTCTGTCAACGGTATTGGTGATAAGTTGTCAGCATTCGTTGTAGGATTTGGCATAAGATTCTCTCACTATAACATTATTCCTCATTAGGTGAATTTCTTTTATAATCAGGACTTACGCATTCCCCCTTGATAAGGGGGGCAGGGGGGTTAAATAGTCCGGTATTTCAGTGTTTTTCGTCTTTTTAACCCCCTAAGTCCCCCTTATCAGGGGGACTTTAAGAGAAAATGCGTAAGTCCTGATAATTAACGATACATTATTGTCCGTATAACCGTTCAGTTTCTTGTGATAACCATGTGCCGTAATCGCGCGGCATCTCTTTCGGCGCGCCGAGTCCATTTTCATCGAGCCATCTGAGTAAGGGGTGCTCCCGATTTTTCTGTGGTAGCTCTACCCGTGTGCCGTAAATTGCAGACTCAAATATACCCATTAAAATCTCAATTACATGACAACCTTCTTCACCGCTGCATTCGTGTTCACGGTTTTCGTCAAGTGCATTCACATATTCGTCAACGAGGCAGTAATCGTCTGCATTTGCGCCTTTGCTATTATCAAAATGTTCAGGGAAAATAGGTGTGAGTTTTTCCCATTGGTCGTGTGTGCCATCAGGGACAAAATGTGGCGTAGGTAGCCACCACGAACCTTTTAATTCAGACCAGAATAATCTGCCTTCAGTACCGTAGAGTTCTAAAACATACGCGTCGCTACTTACCTTTGGAAATCGCTGTTGGATCAGGGTTCCTGTAACATTGTTATCAAATTGAAGTGTAGAAGTAGTATATTCAGCGGTGACTATTCCCATACCTGCCGGTGATGGAAGGACATCCTCTGGTGTAAGTTCGCGTCCGCCTGCGGTTGCTTGTGTCATAATGCTTCGGCAGTGTCCACCAAAACGGAGCATGTTGTTTACTACATGCGTGCCGATGTTCATCAACCCGTAGCCTGCGTAATACCCTTTTCCACATGCGTAGATGTACCGTAGGTCCCCAATTTTTCCTTCATCAAGTGCTTTCGCAACAGCCTGCATCGTGGGGCTAACCCGTCTTTGGTGATGCACAACGACACGCGCGTTTTTCTCTTTTGCTTTTGCTATGATTGCATCCGCTTGCACTAAGTCAACGCATAACGGTTTTTCTACTTCAATGTTTACGCCGTACTCAAGCACGCGCATGCAAAGCGGATAGTGCATATCTGTTGCTGTCGGGATTGCAACGATATCAGGAGTGGTCTGCTGTATCATTTCATCTAAATCGGTGAAATGTGTTGAGACGTTCACGATCTTGCCGAGTGCATCTAACCGTTCCTGAACAAGATCACAAAGCGCCACGATTTCTGTGCGCGGGTGTGCGTGATACGCCTTTGCTGCAGAAGTGCCACGGCTACGACACCCCAATATGGTAACGCGGTAGGTTTTCATAAATGTTTTCGTAAAATTCCGTTTGTATACAATGAAATTTGCCTTTCTCTTAACTTCTCCGAAAATGCTAATCTGCAAACACTATACACCATAACGCTGGCAAGGTTTCCTAACCTTGCCAATGTCCAGGTAATTGTGGATTTCACTATAATGTTAACCCATTTTGAGGATGTAGTCAAGTTTAATTTCATGGAGGGATGTGTAAAATTTCTGGCATGTGTGTTGTCTGAGTCGCGGATTTTCGCAGATTTTAATTCACTCAGGACTTACGCATTCCCCCTTGATAAGGGGGGCAGGGGGGTTAAATAGTCCGGTATTTCAGTGTTTTTCGTCTTTTTAACCCCCTAAATCCCCCTTATCAAGGGGGACTTTAAGAGAAAATACGTAAGTCCTGTCACTGTCCGATGAAGTGTTTTGTTTGAATCAGCGCCCCGGTGTTTAGAACAAACTCTACCCGTTTTTCATAGCGTGACCCGCTTTCAAGGTTGATTGTTAGTAGGTTATGCACCATTGTAAGAAATATCAGATTAATTATTTCCAACCTACTTGTTCCAAACATTTTGTATTTAACGTTATATAATGAAGTTGAGAAATAGAGACGGCGCAGATTTCATTTTCTGCGTCCTTCATT
>PYJA01000033.1:39492-39674 GCA_003635185.1 Candidatus Poribacteria bacterium
AGATTTAAGATAAAATTTGTATGCATGTCTCAGCAATTTTAAATTAAATGTTTTTAACGAGTTGTGCTAAATAACTGATTGTCCGATATTGTTTCACAGTTAGATAACGTCCTATTAGTTTTTATCGTTGGTTGGTTCCTTCTTTAGTCCCGTAGGGACGATATGTTTATAGAAAAACGTTG
>PYJA01000033.1:39694-66651 GCA_003635185.1 Candidatus Poribacteria bacterium
ATGATCCATTTTTTGCAAGATTCCGTAGGGCAAACTGTTAGTTTGCATCCGCGCATGCACAATCTAAATGAAGTTTAAGTTATTAATTCGGTAATGTGGCGAGGTTAGGAAACCTCGCCAGCAGAGATGTACACCTGCTGCTGGCGAGGTTTCCTAACCTCGCTAAATTACCCAATTTATTTTTTTATCTTCGGACAGATTGTGCTACAAGGTAGAAACTTGAGTTATAATAACGAGTTGTGCTAAATAACTGATTGTCCGATATTGTTTCACAGTTAGATAACGTCCTGTTAGTTTTTATCGTTGGTTGTTTCCTTCTTTAGTCCCGTAGGGACGATATGTTTATAGAAAAACGTTGAATACCCTATCTTTAGTCCCGTAGGGACGATATGTGTCCAACATAAAGTTCAATATATGTGAAATAGGACAAACAAATAGTTAACTAACACAAGTCGTTATAATAACATAAAACTGTTAACGTCTTTGAGCTGCCTTCTTCTCCCAATGTTCTAAAGGATAACTATAGGAAGGTATTGCTTCCCCTGAATCATATCGTGCTTTTTCTTCTCTTAGGCTCTGAAGTACGCTTTCGTTTCCGTACCCTGGATAGAGTTTCACGAGGAGTTCCGCGCGTCTTATTTGCATCTCTATGGGCATGTACAATACTACGATATTGTCTGAGAAATAGACAGTGCTCTCATGTCTTTCTTTTTCCAATGCCAAAAATTCTTCGATTTCACCATGGTCGTCATGATTCTCGACGAGCCAGTCTCTTAACATCACTATTTTTTGTTCTATTTGCAATTCAGAATAACGGAGTTTCTTTTTCGGTATTTCGACCGTCTGCGGATTGTTGACAACTGTGTCTTCTTGTGTGCTGTTAATGTTCTTTTTCCCAGGATCATTTTCGTCTTTCGGAACATCTGCTGCTTGGGAAGTTTCATTTTCTATGTTGTCGTGTTGTATGTCTGTCGGTTCGGTTTGTACGGTAAGTCCTCGTTCAGTCTTGGTTTGCGGTTGAACATCTTTACCGGTATCTTCAGAAACTTCTTCTGGCATTTTCGGTAAACTTTCGCGAAAAATCTTCGCATCATACTGGACGTAGAAAATAAATGCAATGCCAACAACGATTATAGTAGCTGATATTATATAAAAGACTCTCATAGTTAAAACTCCTTGATAAATGATCGGTTAGTCTGCAGAAACTTGTGGACATTCAGGATATGCAATCGTTGGCATGATAACATATTTTGCAAAAAAAGTCAAAATACTTGACGAATTTCTGATGCTATGTCATACTTTTAGATGGTTGAAGTATCATAAATTGATACGGTAGATGAGGTATCCTAACCTCGTTGGCTGCAGAATATCAAAGTAATTCCAAAATCTACTACAGCAGAACCGCCGCTCTAAGCGTCTTTACATATTGGCATCGGAATTCAAATTCTTTACAGCGGCATAAGTAGGGAGACTCATTGCAATGGCAAGATTTGATGGATACAACACCGAAGGATTTTTTGATGAGATGTTTTCTCCGGATGGGCAAGCACGCCCAGCTGTCCAAATGCTCGTTGAACGGATTGCAAACTTTCCGAATGGGGAGTTAATACGCCGTCAAATCACCGCTGAATATGCTTTGCTTCGAATGGGGATAACTTTCAATGTTTATGCAGATGAACAGGGAGTTGAAAGAATCTTTCCATTTGACCTTATCCCGCGTATTATAGATGCTGCCGAATGGGAATGGATAGAACGTGGACTCAAACAACGGATTCAAGCTCTTAATCTGTTTATTGATGATGTGTACCACGAACAGAAAATAATCAAAGATGGAGTCGTTCCTGCTGAAGTCGTGCTCTCATCGGAGCGTTACCTTGAACAGTGCATCGGCTTAGACCCACCGCGCGGTATCTGGTGCCACATCACTGGCACCGATCTGGTGCGGGATGGGGATGGGCAAATTTATGTATTAGAAGATAATCTCGGTTGTCCATCGGGTGTGTCTTATGTAGTGGAAAACCGGCAGTTGATGAAGCGGACATTTCCTCAGTTATTTGGCATGTCGCAGATTGAACCGGTGGAGGATTATCCGAGTCGATTGCTGGATATGCTGCAATACCTTGTAAGTGATAGGGTGCTGTCTCCAGAAGTTGCGCTGCTGACTCCTGGCATTTACAATTCTGCCTATTTTGAGCACTCTTTTCTTGCACAACAGATGGGGGTCGAATTAGTTGAAGGGCGTGATCTGGTCATAATGGATGGATATGTCCACATGCGAACAACAAAAGGCTTTGAACGTGTTGATGTTATCTACCGTCGAATTAACGATGATTTTCTTGATCCAGAAGTGTTTAATCCAGAATCGCTATTAGGCGTACCTGGACTCATGGAAGTTTACAAGTCTGGTCGAATTGCGTTGATTAACGCTCCTGGCACCTGCGTAGCAGATGACAAAGTTGTGTGTGCTTATGTCCCGCAGATAATTAAATACTATCTTGACCAAGATATAATTGTGCCAAACGTCCCCACCTATATGTGTTGGGAGGACGATGACCGAAAATATGTATTGGAACATATTGACGAACTTGTTGTGAAAGAAGCAAACCAATCGGGTGGTTACGGAATGCTGATCGGTCCGCACGCGACACGCGCCGAACATGAAGATTTTGCTGATCGAATAAAAGCGAATCCACGCAACTATATCGCGCAACCCACGCTTGCGCTCTCGCGGGTGCCTGTGTTAATTGACGACCACTTTGAAGGTAGGCATGTTGACCTGCGTCCGTTTATCCTTTATGGTGAGGATATTTATGTCCTTCCCGGAGGATTGACACGGGTTGCACTTAAAAAAGGGTCGTTGGTTGTGAATTCATCACAAGGAGGCGGCAGCAAGGATACTTGGGTATTATCGGATCCGACATAGGAGAAAGCCATGCTCAGTCGTGTTGCAGAATCAATGTACTGGATGAGTCGTTATATTGAACGTGCAGAAAACGTCGCGCGTTTTGTGGATGTCAATCTGCAGCTTATTCTGGACCAACCTGTTGGCATGCAGGCACAATGGGAACCTTTGGTCGCCACAACGGGTGATGATGAAGAATTTGAAGAACGCTACGGTGAAACATCGCGGGAATCGGTTATCAAGTTTTTGACCTTTGACACTGAAAATGCAAATTCAATTATATCCTGTTTACGCGCTGCTCGCGAAAATGCACGCTCTATTCGTGAAAATATATCCTCCGAGATGTGGGAACAATTAAACGATGCATATCTGATGGTGACAGAGACCCCTGAAGAATGGGTGATGACAGAACCTCATCAATTCTTTACAGATATCAAGGTTGCATCGCACCTGTTTATGGGACAAACGGATAACATTATGTCGCACAGTGAAGGATGGCACTTCTGCCAATTAGGTCGGCTTATTGAACGCGCTGACAAAACATCACGTATCGTTGATGTAAAATACTTTATTTTGCTGCCATCTGTAGGAGATGTAAATACGCCTTTTGATGATATTCAGTGGGGTGCGCTGCTTCATTCTGCAAGTGCGTTTGAGATGTACCGGAGAACTTATGGACTCATTTCACCAAACAACGTTGTTGCTTTTCTGCTGCTTGACCGCGAATTCCCGCGTTCAGTGCTTTACTGTCTTTCTAAGGCTGAAGAATCGCTTCACGCTATCTCTGGAACACCTTTAGAAAGTTTTTCAAACTCAGCTGAGCAGGGTTTAGGACAACTCCGTTCTGAGTTTGCTTATGCACAAGTTGATCAGATTCTTCGCACCGGTTTGCATGAGTTTCTTGACGCATTTCAAACAAAACTCAACGATGTCGGAGATAATATTTACAAAACCTTTTTCGCGCTGCGTCCAGTGAATGGAGAATCTTCACAAACACAATCCCAAATGCAATGAAACAGGACTTACACGAATGCGATAAATGATAGATTTACGTGGATGATCAGGCGGTTAGGAAACCGCACCATAGGCATCAATTTAAGAAAATATCCTATTGTTGGAGGGGTTTAAAACCCCGATTTAACGGATTAGGTTTCACAAAATCGGGCTTCCAAAGCCCGATTTATTCCCCAAAGGTAGGCGCGTTTTGTAAACGCGCCGAACCCAGACATTAGACACTATAAATGGCGCGTTTACAAAACGCGCCTACCAGGGTGGCGAACCGCTAAATTTACGCCTATGGAACGGTTAGGAAACCACTCCTACCGTTGCATAATGTAAAGAGAATATGTATCTAAGGAAACAGATATGGCAATTCGTGTAGCAATCAATCACAAATCTATATATCAATATGATCGGTTAGTATCACTTTCTCCCCATATTTTCCGATTGAAACCTGCTGTCCATTGCCGAACACCGATTGAGACGTATTCATTCAAAATTGAACCTGAGAATCATTTCATCAATTGGCAACAAGATCCGTTCGGCAATTATCAAGCCCGCGTCGTTTTTCCAGAACCTACCCGTGCATTGTCTGTTGAAGTGGATCTGGTGGCAAATATGACTATCATCAATCCGTTTGACTTTTTTCTTGAGGAGAGTGCTGAACACTTTCCGTTTAACTATGAGCCACAACTCAAAAAAGAGTTAGCACCATTTCTGGAAGTGAAAGAGAATGGCCCTCTACTGACATCGTGGTTGACAGGTATTGATAGATCACAGCAGAAATTAATTGATTTTCTTGTAGGTATCAATCGTCGCTTGTGGGAGGATATAAAATACACGATCCGGATGGAACCGGGGGTGCAGGCCTGCGATGAGACCTTAGAAAAACAGACGGGGTCTTGTCGGGATAGTGGATGGTTGCTTGTTCAGATTCTACGGCATCTTGGATTAGCAGCGCGTTTTGTCTCAGGTTATCTGGTTCAACTTGTAGCGGATCAGAAACCTGTAGACGGACCAGCTGGTCCACAGCAGGATTTCACCGATTTACATGCGTGGTGTGAAGTATATGCACCAGGAGCCGGTTGGATAGGTCTTGACCCAACGTCCGGATTATTTGCTGGCGAAGGACATATTCCGTTGGCATGTGTGCCGGATCCAGTGAGCGCTGCACCTGTCACCGGCTACACTGACCCATGTGAAACAGAATTCACATATAGCAATACCGTTCAACGCATTTACGAAGACCCGCGCGTTACCAAACCGTATACCGATAAACAGTGGACAGCAATTAATGCACTCGGTTATCAGGTAGACGCAGATATAATTCAAAACGACATCCGACTAACAATGGGGGGTGAACCCACTTTTGTATCCGTTGACGACACAGAAGGCCCTGAATGGAACACAGAAGCAGATAGCCTCGAAAAACAGCGGTTAGCAGCAAACTTATTGAAGCGATTGCGCGATAGTTTCGGCCCCGGCGGTGTTTTGTCTTACGGTCAAGGAAAATGGTATCCGGGTGAACCGCTACCACGTTGGAAATTCGGTTGTTTTTGGCGAAAAGACGGTAGCCCCGTATGGCAAAACGACACACTACTCGCGGAACCTTATAAAGATTACGGGTTTGGCGTTGAGCATGCAGAAAAATTTATACGCCATTTGGCGGATCAGTTAAACGTACCATCAGACTATATCAGGCCTGCCTATGAAGATATTATCTTTTTTTTGTGGACAGAAGATAAACTTCCAATCAACATGGATCCTAATACATTCGACTTCAAAGAAACATCAGAACGACAAAAATTGATGCAACTTCTACAAAAAGATAAAATCGGCGAACCGATCGGTTATGTGCTTCCGTTAGGTTGGAATTTTGAAAACGATTTATGGGAGAGTTCTGCATGGAATTTCAGGGGTAAACACATGTTCTTACTACCTGGCGATTCAGCGATGGGATACCGCCTTCCACTTGAGTCTTTGCCGTGGGTTGATCCCGAACAGGAAGAGCCTTTTTTGGAGCGTGACCCGTTTGAGCCTCGCGATGTAAATATCAACCTTAGCAATGCCATGGACAAACGTAACGCGGCAAGTCAAGAGACAAAACAACGGAAAACATTAATCCGCACAGCACTCTGTATTGAACCCCGCGAGGGCCGTTTACATATTTTCATGCCGCCTTTAACGCGCTTAGAACACTATCTTTCGCTCCTTGAAGTAATAGAAGCAACTGCCGAAGCGTTGGAAATGCCAGTTATTCTTGAGGGGTACGAAGTACCACACGATTGGCGAATTCAATCGTTGAGTGTGACACCGGATCCTGGCGTGATTGAAGTCAACATCCATCCAGCAGAAAATTGGGATGAAGTCGTCCATAACATCACAACCCTTTATGAACAAGCCCGGTTATCGGGGCTCAGTGCTGAAAAATTCATGTTAGACGGTCGGCATACAGGAACAGGCGGTGGCAACCACATCATTATCGGAGGACTGACACCTGCTGACAGTCCGCTTTTACGACAACCACATCTATTGCGTAGCCTGATCACTTATTGGCAGCACCACCCCGGTTTGTCGTATCTTTTTTCCAGTGCATTCATTGGTCCCACAAGCCAAGCACCTCGTGTAGATGAAGGGCGCGATGAACAACTTTATGAACTTGAGGTAGCATTTGAGCAGATACCCGATGCGACATCTATGGAGTCGAAGGGGAATACGGACGAATCACCGCTTTGGCTGGTAGACCGATTGTTGCGGCATTTGTTAGTTGATTTGACAGGCAACACGCACCGGGCAGAATTCTGTATTGATAAACTTTATTCCCCAGATTCAGTGAGAGGTCGACTCGGATTGCTGGAAATGCGTGCATTTGAGATGCCGCCGCACGCGCAGATGAGTGTTGTGCAGATGCTACTGATTCGTGCATTGATCGCTAAATTTTGGAGCACGCCTTACACAGGTAAACTGGTACGGTGGGGAACAGAGTTGCATGACCGATTTATGCTTCATCACTATGTTCGTTCTGACATACAAGAAGTTGTCACAGAACTTCAAGCTGCAGGATATCCGTTCGACATGGCGTGGCTGGATCCGTTTTTTGAGTTCCGTTTTCCGATTTTAGGTGCGGTGAATGTCCAAGATATTGAACTGGAATTGCGGATGGCGATTGAACCGTGGCATGTGCTTGGAGAAGAGGTCACTCAAACAGGAACATCCCGTTTCGTAGATTCTTCAGTTGAAAGGCTTCAGGTTAAACTCCGTGGACTGACAGACGCTCGCTATGTTGTTGCGTGCAACGGACGCCGCTTAATTCTCCATAGCACTGGCACACAAGGTGAATATGTGGGTGGGGTTCGTTACCGCGCATGGCAGCCACCATCAGCATTGCACCCTACAATTGGTGTCCATTCACCCCTTGTTTTTGACGTTATTGACACATGGAACGAGCGGTCAATTGGCGGGTGTACTTATCATGTGGCACATCCAGGCGGACGAAACTATGAGGCCTTCCCAGTCAATGCCTACGAAGCGGAATCCCGTCGCGTGAGCCGTTTCGCGCCGGACGGACATACGCCGGGCGTGATTCAACCAAAACCCCTTCGCGCAGCTCCCGGAACCTTTCTCCCCGATGGGCATGCTCTCGGAACAATGCAAATCCCTCCAGAAGAGACAAATGCTGAATATCCGTATACATTAGATCTGCGAAGGCAGTCCTAACCAAAACTAAATTATACCAAATTAATTATTACTACGGCTGATCGTTAGCACAAAGATTCAGAAAACACGTCTTGTCGTGGTGAGAGCGTAAAAGAAAAGATTAAAGACAATGCAAGATTCCATCTTGTGCCTAAAATACCTCTCCGATCCCTATTCTATCAATTATTGTCTTTGCCAAGATCTTGAAGTCAAGGGATGCAGAGGAGGCAGCAGTAGCATGGGCACCAATAGCTCCATCAGCAGGTTTGAGATGAAAAATAGGTTTTCGAGCCTCTTGTGCCATCGGGACAAGGCTTCGATAATGTTTGACAGTAGCAAGGGCATTTTTTTTATCTGCTGCCGGGTTTTCGGCATACGGCCCCTCGTGATCGTCTAATAGATTCCGAGCGTATTCCGCGGGCATTCGATTAACCCATTTGTCATAAGCTTTGACAGGCCGATCAAGGCGTACGCCGTGCTGTTGAACCACATAACCCACAGGTTTCATATCCCCATTTGGTAAGGGGAATTCAGGCTCCTTCCAATGTTCTTTGCGCTGATTCCAATCGTTTCTCCACTTATTTAGAGTCGGACCAAGATTTCGCAACCCTTGTAGAGAAAATAAATCAGCTCCCAATGGAACAATAATGTAATCAGTTGCAATAAGTGCTGATCGGTTGATAGCACCGAGATTAGGACCAACATCTGCCAGGATAATTGAGGCATCCATTTCCTTTGCTCCATCCTGCATAACAGTGGAAAATGCAGTTAAAACGCGGAAAGCTCGGTATAAATCGGTGGAACCTAATGCAATTGGCCATTCTACCGACAAAGTGTCTTCAAATCCTGCTAAGGCAAGATCTCCTGGTATTAAGCGTAGTGTAGGGGCGATTTCCGCTATCTGGGGAGATTGAAGATCGTGAACGCGCATCAAAGGTTGCACACACTGCATAATAGTTTTTGCTGATGCATGAGTAGCCTTATCACCCCAGAGTTTCTCTAAAAATAATTCGTCTAAAAATGCAGCAGTGAGGTTTGCCTGCGGATCAAGGTCACAAGCTAAGACTCTATAGCCAAGATCAGACAACATCCAGGCTAAGTGATAAACAAGAGAGGTCTTGCCGACACCACCTTTATTGTTAAAGAAGGTTAAAACTGGAATAGGCATTGTTAGGTAATTTCCTAATTTTGCGCTGATTTTATGGTTACCCGCACAAAATTGTCAAGAATTTCAAATTCTGGTTCAGGATGCCCCAATTTTTCTAATAGACTCCTTGCTATGTATATACCCATCCCAAAACGCTGCACATAACCAAGGGTTCTCATTGCCTCTGCAAGATTTGGATTACGGTAATCAGTCAGATCAGGTTGACCGAAATTCTCAGCCGTTATCGCTCCATAAGCACCGCCAGGACTTAAAACCTCAATTCTGTCATTAAACCATGTTACCCGCACAGGAGCATTTGTGCCTTCGTAAGTCCTATGCATAATCGCATTTCGGGTAATTTGCTGTAGTGCCTCAATCGGATAAAGAGCTGTTTGTTTCTCAACAGGACCAGACATAATATCAACGGCAACTCGGTTATGTGCAATGAGTTTATCGTCTAAACGGCGAATTTGGTCAGAAATTGTTCCACGGATTTCCTCACTGTCAATAATCTCATCCGTTAATTCATCACCATCAATTCTGAGGAATTGCACATAAGCCCCCGGAAGAAAATCTTGTGGGTTTATGCCAAGTACTAATATTCCCAGCACAGTTAGCGCGCCTCCGTCAGATGAATCAATCATTTTCGTCACAGCTAATCGTTCTTCAAGTGTTCGTTTATTGGCTTCCAATATTTGAGGATCAAAGGCTTGCACCAAATATTCGCGTTCAAATTGGATTAAGTTAAGATCCGAAATGCTCGCAGTGGGAATAGGGTATAGGTCAAAAGGACGATCACCATATCTTCGTTTTTCATTAAGTACCCTTTCATCCTGCGCATTGGCAATACCTCTGCGAGAACCAGTTCGGATACAGATAGATCCTTTGTATTTTACTGGAGGTGAATCGGAGGGTTCCACTTTAACTACAGCAACTTCCTTTCCTTGCAGTAAGCGCTTTTCTACCGTCAGTGACGGTGGAGGCACTATATTTCCATCGGTTTTCGTATCCGCCAATTGCCGGAGCAATTCGTCTGTAACCGATAACCCCACAATAGTTTTATCTGTTTTCACTCCGACAAAAATGAAGCCAGGTTTTTCATGGCGAGGCAAATCGTTAGCAAAAGCACAGATAGCTTTTCTGATTTCTTTGGGAGCACTACCAGACAAAGACTCTTTGAATTCAACGCGATCAGATTCATCATCCGTAATAATTTGTAACAACTCTGCATCTGTAAACTGTTGCATTTCAAATCCTATTAATTGCTGTGTGTTAATCGTCTGTATCTGTTACAACAACCCAACTACCGTAGGTATCAAGTATACAGTGAAAAATAGAGCTTGTCAAGACTAATCTTTGAGTAACAAAATTCAATACAACACATGCACCCGATTTTTACCGCGTAGCGTCTCATCAGGCATGACAATCGGTATTTCAACGATAGCAATGAACGATCCGTCAGCACTAATAGCAAGCGTATCGTAAGGGAGTTGCCCCTCCGTGCGGTGGGTATAGAGATATTTTGCCAACCCACTACCTTTAGCCGTTAGGTCAAACACTGAAACACCGTGGAGACTCTCGTTTGGGTCTTGGCTCCGCTTGGACACAGCTAACGCAGCATATTGTCCCTTAGCATCAATCCGTAACCCCTGCGGCATATTTTCAAGTTTCCACTGCCAAATCTTTTCACCACTCCATGAATAGGCAAATAGTGTCATGCCGTTGGGATGCATAGTAGACGGACGTTGCGCTCCTTTTTGGAGATGGTAGGGGATATAAGTATCGCCTGTAACAAAAAGTGCAGCGGCATCCGTTGCGCCAATGGTACCAGTTGTGGCAATAATTGGCACATTACTTACTTCCAGCGGCGTTGCCAAATTTCCATTCCATATCGGTTCAGGAGTATTCACATCAAAAATGAAAGCCCGGCCGTCATCCGTTGTAACGTTAATAAACTTTCCATCAGGCGACATGCTGACACCACGCCAAAAAGTAACCCCCTTAAAATACGGAGCAAACGGTTCAAAATCTGCGTGCCACTTTTCTGTTCCCGACTCTACATCAAGTACAGACAGTGTTCCGTTGCCTTTACCACTCTCATCCATTACAAGCGCAAGTGTCTTACTTTCAGCATCTACATCAAACCAGCGAAATATTTTCTGTGTAGTCCCCTCACGCGGCCATTTCCATTTCACATTTCCTGTTTCAGCGTCAAACCGATAGAGTAGAGATCGCCTTTGCGGCATTTCGTTGTGTGTCCAAGAATGCACGCCTGCAACTAACAGATCACCTTTCGGCATCGTTTGCATGCACGACTGACCGGGATAACTCACCCACGCATACACACTCTCTGGATTACTCGGTGTAGAAGTTTCAATATCATCTGCTGTCCGGTATTTCCAACGAAGTTTCGGCTTTGCACCTGTCAATTCATAGCAGTAGATAAATCCATCTGCTGCTTGCTCACCAATATAAAGCAGTGTATTATCAGGACTAAAAGCGATGTGCCTAACATAACCTTCCGAGATACGAGTTTTCCATACAGTTTCACCTGTTATGGGGTGGACAATGGCGAGATGTCCTCTATCCGTTGCGACTGCAAGCTTGTCTGCATTAGTTCCGTGTCCAACTGCTATCGCTGTCGGTTTTGCAGGCTGCCGTAGATTTTCCATCAACGATAAAAGCCCATCTAATTCAATTGTTTGGATGTGGTAAGGTACAGGTTTCAACGGTGAAGCGACTTCTGTTATGTTTTTCCCCAGACGGAACCGATAACTTTCGTTCGGATGCCATGCAAATTGTAGTAAAACACGTTTCTCATCAAGTTTTAGAGAAGGAACACTCTCAAACGTTCTCCCTTGTTGTCCAGCAGAAACTTCAACTTTCGAACCAAGTTCACCTTTCGTTTCAGCTTCAAGCACTACACCTGTACGAACCCAAACGACATTTAATTCAGCCATTACTGCACTAATCGGCAGCGCGATAAGTAATAGGACCGGACAGAAAAATCGAATATGTTTCATTGATATATGTCCTCACAATAAATGTAAATGTGTCAGGGCTTACGCATTTTTTCTTAAAGTCCCCTTGATAAGGGGGATTTAGGGGGTTAAGGACCTAAAATAACGACTTTTTTAACCCCCCTGCCCCCTTATCAAGGGGGAATGCGTAAGTCCTGTGTGCGTTATTATTCTGAAATATCTAACATAACTAATCCGCTACTTTCCACAATCCTTGACCCAATTTCGCTCCAAGAAGGACACCAATAAACGTATATGCGAACCCTTCAACCAAAATTCGGAGCAAAATATACCAATCTGCGAAAAAGAGGCGGTAAAATAGAATAGAGAGTTGAAAATCGACATAAACAGCAATTGCATCGCAAATTCCGAGAACAAGTGCCCATGCCAGCAAACCGCGTCTCCGAACAAGCAGTAAACCCGTTTCCAACAGTAGAACACTTGTACCTGTATAGATAATCGTCATCGGTGTGAAAAGCCCGAACGTGACCGCACCAAGAAGTAAACGCACTGCAGAAACAAGTAGGATAACACCGCCTTTACGGTATGTTTGTCCTACATCGGAAACTTGCGAAGCATCATCACCAGGTGCACCAGAGATGTAAATTAGCAATGCAGTAAGGAGGGCATAATAAAGCGTCTCATTAACTAAACCCGTCAGAAGCACAGAAAAGGGACCGAAGATCGCACGGATGAGATTCAAAAATAGGGTTGATGGCACAACAATTGCCACAAATATTGTTGTACCGAATAGTGCAATAACAATGAGTTGCTTGGTCGAGAAACGGACAAAGAATTGTCTGTGAAACCGTAGCAAGACAATAAGGCCAATACAGCTGGCAATAACTGCCAATCCACTCACAAATAGCGCATGTCGATTCGGAACTACGATGTAAAGCGGTCTTTTTGCACGCAGGACTGTCGTATCACTTCCCCAAATCTTTACCGCAATTTCACGTTCATATTCACCAGCTTCGGCGAATTGTGGATGAAAATAGATGGGCAAAGCGATAGAGGTCACCTCTCCGCCCGGCAAACTGGCAAAACTGATACTTCGATCTGTGCCAGCATTGACCGCATCTGGCGGGGCAAGAAAAGCCACTGCCTCACCACTTCTCACATCACGATTGATAGACGAAACAACCACGTGGATAGTTTCTTCACCTCCATTATGAATACGGACTGCCTGATAGGTTACAGGGGTGTATGCATCAGTCTGCTGTGTTCCAAGCCAACTCAACAAAGGACGTGGATGGTAAATGGTCCCTTCTCGCTGTCTCGGATCAGTTATGCCGCCTGCATCTGTCGGCATATCAATCGCTGCAATGGAAAGATGTTCAACAATTTCAGGAACAGAAGCTATCCGTAACTGCACCGTTGTAGTCTGTTCCCACTGTTTTCCATCTGTTGACGAAAAGCGAACAACACCCGAAATTTCTTGTGTCTCCGATTGGTCTGATGTTTTTAAAACTAATTGTCTATACCAGTCTTCCGATGCAACACTAAACGCACCTGTAGTTGAAAGGCAGGTTACCGTATCCCTTGTCTCTACCTTCCAATCTTTAGGGATACTGGTTACAATCAAGGTTGATGGCAAGCAAAGCTCAAGTTCAAAGGTAGCAGGTGCGTCTCCATTTTTGACCATGACTGTGGCTGTCATTTCGCTTCCCCGTAGGATAAGTGCTTTCTGATTGTCGTTCATCAGATTTTGTACGTCCGACTGTATTGTAGCACCGTAAGGGATAGCAATCCCTAAGCTACCGCGGATATATGTGCGCGGTGCCACCAACGTTTGAACGCTCACATGTTCCGTGGACGAGCTTGCCTCAAATCTATACGTTTCCCCTTCCTGCCACTTAAAATAAAGCGACTCTATGTGGCGAGGCGGCACGGGAAAAATGAGTTGGGCAACCATTGTTCCATCGGAATTATATGCAGAAATCTGTTTAATCGGCACTTCATTTGCAAATTGCACCTTAGCACCGAGTGGAAAAAAGGCAACTTGCCAGGATAATACATCTTTTTTTGCTTCAGGTGTGCAACCGATGAAAAGTATCGGTAGAAAAAGCAAAAATCCCCATTTGCCCATAACAAAAACCTTCTCAGGTCGAATTTGATAGATCTTAGTAGGCGCGCTTTGATGAAGATTAAAAAATAAATTAGGTAATTGGCAAGGTTAGGAAACCTCGCCAGCAAAGATGTACACCTGCTGCTGGCGAGGTTTCCTAACCTTGCCAATTACCGAAATATTTATTTAAACTTCATGCAAGCGCGCCTTCTTTCTGTAGCAGCGCCCCGAACACCTCGCCTTAGAAATGCTGAACAACAAGTATCAAGTCAAGGACGTTAACCTCACCATCCGCGTTAACATCACCAGCTATTCCAGGGCCTCTTTGACCGAAATTCTGACTGACAATTACAAGATCTGTTATGTCAACAAACCCGTCGTCGTTAATATCTTCATCACGCGGCACAATTTGCGCAAATGCCACCTTATCAGTGCCGTGCCCGAGTTGGTATGTTTTGATGAGTGTCCCGTCTGGTCCTATGACAAGCATAGTAGAGAGTCCACCTGCCCAATCAGGTTTAGTGATATACAGATTCCCATCCGGCCCGAAAGCCATCCCAGACCCACCACCGAAATCGACGAGTTTGTCCCATCTGTTTCGAATCCATTTTTGCTTTGGCACATCGTAGATCAATAGGCCGCCTCCTTGAATAAACAACTGTTTCTGTGAATTGATTGCAAAAGACCCTGGTATCATCCTAAGGTCAACCGTCTTGATAATTTCATCGGTAGTTGCATCAATTAGAACCAGTTTACCTGAAATCAGATTGCGATCACCTGTTGTCTTTACAATAACAGTGGAGTCACCATCGTTGAGAATGCCTCCCGCATTGATAGGCATAGGGATAGACCGCAATACCGAGTCTGTCTGCGTATCTATAACAGTGACACTGCTTTGGTGGTAGACTACTTTACCTGCTGCCGCATCCCATTCCCAAGCGGGATTAGTCACATAAGCCTTTCCGTTGAGAACCGTGATGCCGGTCGTTTTGTTGAAAGAGGCATCCGTAATAATTTTAGTCACACTGCGGCTGCCAATGTCAACAACATGCACCTGATGTGCATTATCACAGGTAACATACATCTTATTCGGGTTGATAAGTGCAAGACTTTGCGGGTAAGCACCAGGTTGAATCGGAATAAAATCAACAATTTCCCGCCGTTCCAAATTGATAATTAGGATGCTATCGCTAAACATACCGGAAAGCCAATCGAAACGTGGTACGTAGGCGATATGTCCATGAATGAGAATATCAGTCGGTACATCACCGATAGTAATGACATCTTTGTCAACAGCACGTTTCAGGTTCGGTTCATCAAGATCAATTATTGAGAGGGAAGAAGTGATATTAAATTGGTCATTATCCAACGCATTTACAACAACAGCAAGATTTTGGACATCTGTTTGCGCAAGCGTGGAACTAATAAGGAAAGTGAAAAACATCGCACCAATAAATAGGAGCGAATGCAGTTTGTAATTTAAGTGGAATGAGAAAAGTCGCCTGAAGAAAAATACTTTGTTCATTAAAACCTCCGTAATGAAACAAGAAACCCCTACTTTCAGTGGAAAGAAGGGGAAAGGCGACACTTCGTAAAATCTGATCCTGTAATTCTAATAAGGTTGAATACTTTATATTGCTATATGCATTCTATGTTGACAGGATACTGCTGTGCTCTGTTCCACCGCTTTCCCGCGAAAGCAGACGCATGAAACACGACTCAGGCAGGTCTCCTGACTTCCGATTTTAGTGTAGCTTCAAGCCAACCTTGTGCTACAAAATCCGTTGTCCCTTCCCATCAATCTTTGACAGTGGTTTTACAACGGAAATTTCTAATTATCGTTCACAGTGGCGGGGCCGTGGCGGATTCTCACCGCGCTTCCCTATTCTCCGTGATTCGGCACCTGAACCGTTCGTTTATTCAATTGTATTCTATATATTATATCCTATTGCCCGATTTTTTGCAAATTTATTTTCACTCATCCAGGGTTATTTAGTTTTGGTTTTTCGGACAAATCTTTAACACCTGCTATATACCCCAGGCCGGTAGGTGCGGTTTCTAACCAATGCAGAGGACCATACGCGTATTCTGCCGAATTTGTATCAAAAACCCTCACAGCGACTTGCCTTGTCCGATGCGGTGCGGTTAGAAACCGCACCTTATGTGTCAATTTAGCGTTAATTTAAAAGTAGCAGGCACGCTCTGCGGGGAATGCCTAAATGGCATTGGTCCCGTTGATTTGGTGCCGTCCGCCACACATTCTTTAGGAATATATTACGGCACACGGCGTGTGCGGACCGATTTATCGGCGCTGAAAACACCTCCCGCAAGAGGTTGTGTTCCTTAAATTGACGCTTATGGGGCGGCCTCCGAGCTGCCCCATAACTCTCAATGCCATATTTTTACATTTGCCTGTGAATCCTATCCACTCCGTTTGAGTCTACCTACACGTTTCGCATATTTTTCTGCGATATGGAAAACCCAAAATCCGAGCGGAATAAGCACAATTCCGATGATGAGAAGTAACAATAGATTTCCTGCTTGACTTTCAACCGATGCGTTTTCCAACATCGCTGCACGGATGGATCGAAGCGTATAGGTTGCCGGTGAAATCTTTGAAAATGGCTGAAGCCAGTCCGGTAAAACCGTTATGTCGTAATAAATACCGGAAATTAACAGCAGCACAGATTGGAGAATCCCTGTTGCTGCTTGTCCTTTTTCAGGTGAAAGCAGTGGAAAAATAGCAGCCATCAAGCCAATACCGATAAACGATAGACTTGAAACTGCAACCGTGACTGCCATTGTAATCCAATTTGCGCTCCCTAAATCAATGTGTTCACCAAAGAAAAACGGCATAATCGCCAAAACCAAACCTGTTCGTAGTAATCCATACAAAATTGCAAACAGACAAGAACCCACAAGGTGTGTGATGCGATAAATCGGTGCCATAAACGTATATTCAATTGTGCCTTCCCACCGTTCCCATGTAATTGCATCGCTGACTTCACGCATCATAATGGAGAGAAAACCCCAGATCAACGCGCCAATAACAAGGTAAAGCACATCTGCACTACTTCCGCGTCCGACCATAATCAAGCCGATTGTGAGCGCATTGACAATAGAGTAACTGAAAAACAGAATTTCCCAATTCAGATACCGCTTGAGTAGATTAAAATTTCGTTCAATGAACGCGTAGGAAATAATAGTTTCTCGCCTGATATTCAGCATCGGTTTATTCATCTCCCTCTTCTAAATCTTTTCCTGTCAATGCGATGAAGACATCTTCAAGCGTAACAGGTGCATTGTCATTTGGTGGGACCTTAGCGATCAGTTCTTTCACAGTACCTTCAGCAATAAATTTGCCGTTATCTATAATAGCGATCCTGTCACACAACCTTTCTGCTTCTGCCATATCGTGTGTCGTAAGCACAATAACAGCGTTCCGTTCGTTTCGAATCTCCTCAATGAAGGCTTGCACATCCCGTTTAGATTTCGGGTCAAGCCCAGTTGTGGGCTCATCAAGTAATAGAAGCATAGGTGTAGTTAACAGGGCCCGGGCAATCGCAACCTTCTGTTGCATCCCGCGCGAAAGTTGTTCCATCTCTTCGTCCATCCGTTTCGCGTCAAAACCGAGTCGCCCTAAAATATCGCGTGCTTTTTTCGCAGCTTCTGCTGCGGCGATCCCGTAAAGTCGCGCGGCATATATCAGGTTTTCTGCTGAAGAAAGACGCTTAAAAAAAGACGCTTCAACAGAGACACGGTTCATTACACGTCGGACCTTCATACTATTGGTAACGACATCATCTCCAAAGACATGTATGCTTCCTGCATCTGGTAAGAGTAGCGTTGAGATAAGACGGATAAGCGTTGATTTTCCTGAGCCGTTAGCACCCAAAATGCCGTAAATTTCACCGATGTTCACATCAAGGGAAATGCCATCAACAGCGCGAATCGTCTCTTTTTCCCGTTTGAACAAACGGAGAATCTTTTGATGAAAACGCAGTTTTTCATCTGGCTTTTTAGTTTTGTGAAAATGCTTTTTAACACCGCGGACGGTCAATCCATATATTGGGACTTCCACCTATTTTCCTTTCATAAAACGGAATGATAACTAAAACAATTGACATTTCGGAGGATGTCTTATATATTATACTCAATTTTTGTGGTCATTTTGCAACCTATTTTGTGTAGACTTGGGGAGAGAGCACATAACTTTATAAAGATACAGGACCTGCGCAATGTGTTAAAAATCCCCTGATAAGGGGATTTAAGGGTTAAGTGCCTAATCTCTGCCTATTTACCTCCCCTAATCCTTATAGGGGAATGCGTCTGTCCTGCTGCAAAAGTCCGTGAGGTACTGCGCAACAGGTCCTCACAGATCAACGCAACGCTAAATGTGCATGTCACATGCAACGCTGATTTGCCGGGTTTCGCTATGGCTTTAAGAACGGGGTTGTAGATAGCCGAAGAGATGTCCGCAGTTTCCCTTTTTTGAGGATCACCTGTTTGGGTTGAATGTCAGCGACAACAGTGTCTTCACCGAGTTTTGTGCCAATGGAAACAACACGGGTAGTTGCATTTTGCGTTGTCTCTTGTAAGATGGCTGTTGCTTCTATTTCTCTACCTATCGGAATACGAGTGCCGATAAGACGGTAGATAGGGGTAGGTTTTTTCGGTTTCCATCCGAGGGGCGCGAAGAGGTTGTTTTCTATAATTGTGCGATGAAAGCGTTCTTCATGATCAACAGGTTTCGGTTTAAGGTGTTCGTACAGCTTCTCGTTTCTCTGGACAGATTTTTTGCGCTCAATTTTGGGGACTATATACACTGTTTTGGGAGTGTGCTGCTGAAATCGGTGCAGCGTCGCGTGCGTAAGGGCAAGGCAGCAGAGAACTGCGATGCCGAAGATGCAGATACCTTTCAAAATGCGCTTCATTTTGCTTTCTCTTTTCCTTTTGGCGATTTGGCGAGATATTTTGGGTTTTCTTCTATGTTGCCTGGGTAGTTAATCTTCCAGATTTTGACTTTAGCGGATGCGGTCTCTTGTTCGGGATAAGCATGGACAAACGCCTCACTGTGTTCGTCTCGAAAGAATAATTTGACAGCGAGACTGTTCCAACTATGTGGGGAGAGGTAGTGGACGACCTCCCGCTGCGTTTTTGAATCAAATAGATGGAGGATACCACCGTTTTCGTCGTTGGATTCTTCTGTGTGGTGGTCATGGGCATGTTCAGTCCAAGATGGTTGGACGCTGCCATCGGACTTGATATATGGAAGTTTAACCGTTCTACCGTTTTTGAGGCGGGCAGTGACAGTCGCAGGATTGTGATGGAAGTCAATCTCAACGAAGTTGATAAGTGTGTTTTTGTGTGCTGGCACCATGCGATAGTGTGCGCTGCCGATGGGCGCGCGCGGCACAAGCGGCACCATATAAAGCGGATGCTCAGGCTGTTCATCAACGTGCGTATGTTGCGATGCAATATGGAATACCTCCTCTTCACTGAGAAGCAGGTGAGTCGCGTGGTGTGTTTTGAGAAATTCTAATGCCTCCTGTTCATAAGTTGCAGCCGCAACATGTTCTTCATAGAGGTCTATCCAATGCAAAATGAAATGGTCAGGGCCAATAATGGTTTTGACACCGCCAAGAACATTAAGCATGTGTCCGTAACTCCAAGGTGCCGCAACGACCTTATCCGTTGAAACATGTTCGCTGATCCATTGAAACGCGTTTGCCATAGGGGTGTTTTTACCAGGGTATGCATGCTCGGGTGCTATCTGCATTGCATATCCTCTTTGAACAAGCCCTGGAAATGGTTTATTACTGGGAAGTTCCAAAAAAAGAATAAGTGCAAGGCAGGCAAGAGTGAAACCAACTTGTGTTAATGCGGGTACTACGTTGCGCTGCTTTCCATTCGTTCTTGCTTCTTTGTTACTTGATTGTGCTGTGTTTTCTGCCATGCTTTTCTCTTCTCTGATTCTTGCGATGTGTTGACAGAACCGTGTTGTGACGAATTGGACACCGATTGCTGCAAAACAGGCGAGCGGTACACCGATAAAGAAATCGTAGCGGAGCGCATCGCGGGCAAGTCCGAGCCAGAGAAGCAGCCAAAACGCAAAAGCGACGTAGATATATTCATGCTTGACCGGTTCAGGACGAAGTGCAGCGACACCTAACGCAGCAATCGGTGTGAACGCGACTGCACCGTAAAAAAGATATTCACAGATGACGGGGGACAACGTCCAGTATAAATACTGCCGCAGAAAGGTTGCCGCCGTGAACAGTGAAAGCACAAAGGCGAGGATGAGTGCTTTCGTACCCCAAATTCTGACGCAACCCACAATGATACATAAGCTGGCAATAAGTAGCACATGTCCATAACGACCGTACCAGAAGATATCGTGTGGCGATTTTAGTTCACCCACGTCCTTCATTACATCGGCACCGCTGAAAGGCACGATGCTTTGCACAAACGTTTCACGTTGCAGTGCAAGATAGGCGATACCGATAAGGAGACACACCGCACAAAAAACAAGCGAGATAGCACGTGCGGAGATCTGCTCTGTGACAAATTTGGAAACTGAATGATGCCCGCGCGTGAGAAAGTACCGCAGCGCGCGGAGCAACAGCATCACAAGGGATGGAAATAGCAGAAACGCTGCTACGTGGCTGGCAAATCCACTTCCGCTGTGGTAGGCAGGTGAAAGTAGATAGAGTGACGGAACAAACATCAGCACCCACAGCACATACTCCCACAGGCGTTCTTCAGCATCTGTTGTGAGAAAACGCCACAGTTCCACTGCTACAATCGCGAGGACAAAACCGCCAAAACCTTCCCAACTTAACCCTCCGAGGAACACAAAAAAACCTGACAGGACTGTACAAAGGTACCGAGTCCATTTACTTGTTATGTTTTCTTTCCACAGATAGGTTGTTACGGTGAGGGTGCCAAGCATCCAGCACCAACCGTCTCTATCGCTGAACCCTGCGGCACTCCGTTCAATGCTACCGGGCATAATCACCAGAAGCGTACCAGCAATGGCGGCTACACCAAAGCCAAAACGGATATAGAGGAAAAGGCATAGCACTGCCATGCCGATAAGAAAACAGATAGTTGGCGCATAAAGCAACACTTGATAGATCGTGACATTCGGAAGGAATAACTTTGTTACCTTATATGCATAAGCAATTGCGTAGGGGTAGCCGCTCAGTGTTTCTCTTAAATCTCTACCGAGTGGTACCCAGCGATGCATCTCGACTTTTGGTAGTGCGCCATCTTTGATAATCGTCTCTGCTTGTGCAAGATAGAGAAATGCATCGTTGGAAGCAAACTGCCCGGTGGGAATGTTAGCGAGACCTTGCAGACGAATCCTGCCACCTACGATCAGAATCAAAATCAGCAAGACGAATGCACCAAAATGTTTTGCAATGCGGTAAAATTTCTCAGTTTTTTCGCTTTTGTGGCGCGAAATCTTTTTTGCCATGTGTCTTCTCACTGCTTGGCTCTATGTTCTTTTTCGTAGCACAAACTGTCCGAAGATTAATTTATTAATTCGGTCCTTTTCGGTCCACACGAGACACGCGTACTCCGCTGCTGGCGAGGTTTCCTAACCTCGCCAGCGTTATGGTGTAGGGATTGTTGTTCATTGAAATATCCACATATTTTCGGATTGGACTATAAGAAAATAAATCGGTCCTGTGGCGAGGTTAGGAAACCTCGCCAGCAGGGATGTACACCTGCACAGGAACGTTCACCAGTGTCGCGGAGAGATAGAAGGATACTGCAACAGCAACTATGAAAAGTGCTATGATAACGAAAAGTACCTGTTTTTTCATTGGAGAATTCGTAGGTCGGGTTTCGCAAGCTCTACCCGACCTACAACTGGTGTGTTCACCGCCTTTAGTTACGGCACACGGAGTGTGCCTACTACCTTTAAGGCGCTTCAGGTTCAGGTGGTGCTGCTTCTGGTGGTTTTTGTGGCCCCGGTCTTTGTGGAGGTCCCTGCCTTTTGGGTGGGCCCTGAGTCTCTGACAAGTAACGCTCTAACTCGTCAGCGATTGAGGGACTATCTCGCCGCACTCTGCGGAACCCCTCCTCAAACCCGTGTTGGAACATGATTTGGAGTGCGTCTTCAAGCCCTTTAGGAGTAGTGCCCTGCTTCAATGACTGTTTCGACAGAAATTGTTGACTAAACTGCTTTGCAAGTTCCCGCGCTACCTCCTGATCTGCCATCGTCTTAAACTCTTCGCGCTGCCGCATGCTGTCCCGAAACCTTTCAAATTCCACTTTTGCGACTTCACGTGCCGCGGCTTCCTGTGCAGCCTCACGACGTGCTGTGTTTGGATCAATAGGTGATTCAGCACCAACATGTTCATCATACTTTTGTCTGGTCTCATAAGGCATCTCTTCCCCTATTATCTCCCGATAACGTTCTGGGGACACGATTGTGCCATCTGGCGCGCGGAGCCCCTCGGGGACATGGTCGTAGGTGTTATTTTTTAACCACTCCTCATGATTGTAGGGTTTCGGTTTTTCGGTGAGAACATTGTATTCATCATCAATGTAAATGATTTCAATGTCCTCCGGTTCAATGCCTTTGTCTCTGAGATTTATTTTTTGTTCCTGTGTCAATAGCGTGCCGTAGGTTCTCATGCCACTACTATTCGGCCTTCTGTAGACATACGTCATGTTACCCACCACGGGGAGGTATTTATCGGGTTGACTACTCGGAAAAAACGTCGTAATCTGAGGTTCGTCAGGGTAGGCTGCGCGAACTTCTTTTCGTTTCTGATTTTCCCAAATCTTCCTATTGATATACGCAGATTCATATTCCTCAAAGTTACTCGTTGGTGAGATGCCAAATTCCCCACTACGCCATCTGTCCGGGGTATCTTTGTGTTTAATAAGGTCGCGCCGCAGTTTGAGGTAATAGCCATAATCGCCGCCGTCTTGAATTTTAACGCCCAGACTGATAACTTTACGTAGCCATGCCGCTTTGGGATAGTGTGTGTCCCAGTCTACCGATTGCGGATAACGTTCCATCCAGTTTTGATCAAATTCTGCTATAAGTGCTGAGGCGGTCTGCGGACCTTTGTAGATAGAATCTAATTCATCATCTGGTACCCGTGGGACTCCGAATGGATAGTTGGGTAAAATAGACCCTTTCGCTTCAGATCTGGCTGCCCACTCCATGTACACGGCTAAATCTTTTTTGCGCGCCGCTGCGAGCTCCTCAGGTGTATTAATGAGCCCATACAGCACGTCCTCTGCCAGACTAATTTCGACAGTTCTTTGTACCCACTCCTCCCATGTGGAAACAAGTTGATTCACTGCTGTTTCAATCGCCTTCCAATCTGATGCAAGCGGATGCAATGCCACACGGGACGCTTTGTTTAAAGTAGATACAGAGGCACCTTCAAATTTCGGTTTCAGTTTATCACCATCGGATAGAACATTCGTATCCCGTAAAAGGATAAAAGCACCAAAGCCGAAGAGTAGAACGAACAGTATTAGAAAAAGATGTTTAAATGTCATAGGTTTCTCCTTTGGTTAAATTCTTCACACTTTTTCGGATATCTGGCGGTATAGACTATACCGCCAGAGGATAATCTGAGGACAATTACGGCGCATTGTACCATACAGATCCACTATCACTAAGGCCCTCAAAATTAATAATTGCATGTGCAGATGAGTTAGCCTCCTTCATAGATCCTACGCCAGCAGTTACACCGACTTTTTGGGCTACGGTAGGTACGTAAACCGTTGTTTTATCACTTTTACTTTCAGATATGTAAGTTACCTTCTTTAATTTGAACTTAATATTTGGCCCTATTTCGTCCCAGAAGGGCGGTAGCGGTATTGTTGTCCCTGCCCCTACCTCAGTCCCCTTTTTACGCGCCACACATGTGTGTTTCACTGTTTTACTGACCTGAATATCTAAGGTCAGGGCAGTACTTTTAGCTTTGCCATTTGCATCTCTTGTTAAATAGGGGCTCGATGGATGATTTGTGTCTATGTCAAAAATCACGGTGTGACTGTGGCGTCCAAAATAAATACCATGCCAATGAGTATAAGTGTAATTGTCTCGAAAGGCTGTCACCCACCCCGTTCCTGTGAATGGTGGAACGGTACTCTGAGTAAAATGGCTAAGGTTGTAATCATCGGGGGAAACAGAAGCACTAACACCTTTTGCATCTACGAATGCGTAGAGCTGCCAGCTGGCACCTTGTGTCGTCTCAATAGCACTAAAATTCGCAGCCGTGTTGTTATTGGAATATGTCCAACCATGATTGATGAGCGCACAATTCCCTGTAATCGGTAGAAGTGCCAATCCAACGAAAGCAGCAATGGATAAACACGTGAGAGTTAAAATTATCGTCAAATTTTTAAAACGCATTTTCAAAATCTCCTTATATTATCAGTAGACTGTTAGGTATTTTCCCACAGTCCATTTTTTGTTATAAATAAAATGTAGTGTCTTTTGACACCATAGTTGGGGTAGCAATCAAGGTTTTCCAAAGAGAAAAAGGTTATTGCATCCGAATCCCCAACGTTCTCTTTTCACAAGTTGCCAACGGTTGAAAATATTTGGGAGGCATTCTGGATCAAACCCGTAATGCTCATGTAGGGAGAATCCCTCAACTATCCTGAGCTTTTTCAGGAAATCCAGAAGTCCATCCATGCGGGGATGCGGCACTGTAATAATAACGCGCCCACCCGGTTTGAGATAATCCCAACACATATCCGCGACCTTTGGAAGCAAGTCTATCGGGATATGTTCAACAGTTGCCAACATTGTAATGACATCAAAGGTTCTATTTTCGGAGAAGTCGTCTGGAAAATATCCTTTTTCCAAGCGACAAGTCCCGAATTCAACGGATCGGGTTATACTTGCATCAATTCCGATACCGGAGTGGATATGTCCGTTGAGGTGTCGTAAGAAAGCGCCGTCACCGGCCCCGATATCCAAGAGGCATGCACCTTCTGGAATATGTGGTTTTGCCTTCGCAAATCGTAACGATTCAAGGAAACTATCCATAGGTGTTCTCGGAAACGCCTCAAATTTACCGTTGTGTGAACCTTTCATGTCTTCCTTTATTTAACAACAATAACAGGAGACATGGATAGAATACCATGTTCTCGTGTTATTTTCAAACAAAAAAGTTGCATCGCTGTCCAAACAGTGTGCAATGCAACAACAATAGCCCGCGACGGAACACACCGTGCAGGCACAAATATATTGCAAATTTATTTGCAATAAGACTTTGTTTTGTGATACAATTAAATAGTGGTCGGGTAAGAGGGTTATAGGGGGGGGGGTGCGAAAACGCGATAGGACATAGTCCCACACACATCACCTTTAGGCATGTGGCAGGTGTCTAAAAACATGATCAATTTCTGATCTTTTGTAGTGTCTCTATATCGGTTATTCACTTTTCAATTCCCACCGTGTACAAGAAGTACTAGTTCCCTTTTTACGACCTCTTATATTGCTTAACGTAAATAGTATAACATAGGTTTCAGTAAATGTCAACTTTTTTTGCGAAAAAAACAAGAAATTTACGAAATTTGTATGTTTTTGACTATTTTTAATGAATTATACACGCGAATTTAATTTTTGTCAAATTAAATTTCAATAAATTCCGACTATTTATCTTTATCAGTGAGACTTTTGAGGACATTGCGTCCGTTCTGTTAATGCAAAAACTTCAACACGCTAATACGAGAATAAACCCGACTTTTTTGGTAAGATATAACATAATTATTTGACTTTTTTGGTAAGATATATTATAATTGTAGTAATTTGAATCAATACCTTCGTCATTTTTAAGTGCTTCAGTGAAATGAGAATATAGTGTTGATCTTCCATTGATCTGTGATATTGTCCGAGGACATGAATAATAGTTTCAGGTTTTTGCTAAAGCGTTTTTAAGTGCCATAGCTCCTGATTTGACGATAGAAATGGCTTTTCAGCAAACTGATAATTTACACACCCGTAGCACATTCTGCCAGATTGTGCACACCCGTAGCACATTCTGCCAGATTGTGCTACAATCACTGTTGATTGAAATATATCAGAGAACAGTCCGTTATTAAACGCTATTTATTAACGATAACCGCATAGTTTGAAATGAATTGAAAAGCGATGGAGATAAGAATGGACAGCATCAAGAACTTTGACACCAAAATGAATAAATATATGCCCATCTTCCCCAAAGCGACTGGACAACCGACCATTTATCTTGAAGGTTATCCATGTGAGGATGATGAACCGATGGCAGCAACCTTATATCATGGTATACAGATAAGCTTCTTCTTTGACCAACTTTTTCGTCTTTATCGCTCAGAACCGCATATCCTTATCGGCGTTGATAGTTTTATCTATTATAGTGAAGGTGACATGAAGAAATGCGTTGCCCCCGATATATATGTGGTGTTGGGTGCCAAGAAAACACCACTGAGACGCAGTTTCTATACGTGGGCAGAAGGTGCTATACCCGATACTATATTTGAGTTTCTATCGGATAGCACGATACATGAGGATAGAGATAGAAAAGTTCAGATATATTTAGATGAAATGGGGGCTAAAGAATACTTTATCCATCAACCTGATTTGGAAAGACCAGCGGAGTTTAGAGGTTGGTCCCGTGGCACTTCCGGTGAAATTGTTGAGATGACAGCAGACACACCCAGAACGTTGTTTAGTGAGAGATTAAATCTATTGTTCAAATGGAAGGTAGAAGTGGATTTGAATGTCCGATTGCTGCGTCCATACCTACCGGATGGAACACCCATAACCACATCCATAGAAGAAGAACAACTTCGTGAAAAAGAACAACATCTTCGTGAAGAAGAACAACATCTTCGCGAAATTGCTGAGGCAAAGGTTGAAGAACAAGCGGAGCAATTGAGAGATGCAAAGAATCTCTCAAATCAACAAGCAGAAAAGATTCGAGAACAGGCAGCTGAATTAGAAAGACTACGTCAACAACTTGGTAAGTGATACAGGGTTATTTAGTTTTAAGAGTTTTCCGTTATTGAGGTGGACTCAAAGTTAATGCCCCAGGCCGGTAGGTGCGGTTTCTAACCAATGCAGAGGACCATACGCGTATTCTGCCGCATCGGACA
>PYJA01000034.1 GCA_003635185.1 Candidatus Poribacteria bacterium
ATTGCGCCGACAAATGTCAAGGTTATCAAGCCGGTTGACCCATTGACACTTACCATCAACGGATTTCGTGGTTTGACAGGAGCGTTTGACAGAGACCAACAGATTAGCGGATTTCATCAAGCGTGCAACGCGTCGATATCCAATGGTGTATCCCATACGTAATAGTTCCTCTGTGATACGCCTATAACCATATCTTGGATAACGGGCAGATAACATTTCTATCTCCTGTTGGAGTTGTGCTTCACAAGGATCCTTTTTGGTTTCGTAATAGAGACTACTTCTATTGAAACCGAGTGTCCCGCAAATCTGTCGCATTGAGTAATCAGTTCGCAAAGTTTGGACAATCCTTCGTTTTTCAGTAAGGGTCAACTCAGCAAGGTTGAGACTTTTTTTTGGATATCCAGTTCCAGGGTTAATTTACCAACAAGTTGTTCAAGTTGAGCAATCCGCTCCGCAGACGCATTCGTCTGTTTATCAGCAGCTTCAAAGAGTGTTGCCGCATTTTCAAGAAGTTGGCGTTTCCACTTTGAGAGTTGAACATCGCTGATGTTATGTTTGCGACACAACTCCGCCTGTGAACTTTCACCACACAGTGCCTCAAGAACAACTTCAGCTTTAAATTCTGGGGTGAATCTTCTTCGTTTTGCCATCGGATTTCTCCTTTAAATTAGATTGTTATTATATCACAATCTTATCTTAGACAGTGGCCCGAATTTCCGATGGCAGTACATATTCCGAAACTTATTAACAAGGGCATTTTTGGGAAGACCAAATCTCGAAGAAATAGCGCCTTGGGACTATGCGATTGAATGTTCACCAACTGGAGATACATTCGCAACTATTGCAGGTGGCAATCCTGTGCGGCTGTGGGATATTGCCACAGGAACGCAAACAGGAAACCCGATAAGACCTCTCAAAGGTGAGATAAGTTATACTATTGTTAAATATTCGCCGGATGGCAGAACAATTGTTACTATTCCAGTTGGTGATGGTTTTGTCGATACGCCACGGTTGTGGGATGCTGCCACGGGTAGGCATCTAAAAACACTCAAAGGACATTCGAATTGTGACTACGAATCAGTTGCGTATTCCCCGGATAGCAAGATAATCGCGACAGGTCATAAAGATGGTACGGTACTACTGTGGGATGTTCCTGCGCGGTAAATATTAGATACTGGATTTCAACCATAACAATAAGGAGAAAATATGGCAGAACAATTACAAGACTTACTCAATTTGGAAACTGCGCCTGTCGCAGTAACATTCCATGAATCACAACCGGATGATGTTTCCCGCGTAGAAAAGGTTGAACCTTCTGGTTGCACCTATTGGAAGCGCGCATCGGAGGGTAAGACCTTCTATACCGAAGCATCCGACCACTACAACTGTCCGATTGGGTGTTATACACATAACGTTGAACTCCCGGACGCACAAATGGCAGAATTGGAAGGCACTCTTAAATTGATGGGGGAACTTGGCTATATCAGTATGGAAGAGGTCCCAGGCATTCCGCGGCGAGATAATCCGTTTCAGAATGCAGTCTACGCCCCCTTAGCAGATACAACTGCCATGCCGGATGTTGTGCTTATCTCTGGCACGCCGAAGCAGATGATGCTTTTAGCAGAAGCTGCAACCGCTGCGGGAATCGGCACAGAAAACGGTGTGATGGGCAGACCAACGTGTGCTGTCATACCGGCTGTTATGCAGTCTGATAAAGGGGCAAGTAGTTTGGGATGTATCGGCAATCGCGTTTATACGGCACTCTCTGACGATGGTTTTTATTTTGCCTTCCCGGGCAAACACATTGATCTACTCGTTGAAAAGTTAGAGACAATTGTGAATGCAAACCTGGCATTAGAAGAGTACCATCAGCAGCGCCAAGCGGAGATTTGAATGAAAACCGTTGCAGTTATTACGGGTGCAGCGAGCGGTATTGGGCGCGGTATGGCGGAACGGTTCGCAGCGGAAGGAATGGCGGTTGTCCTTGCAGATATTGAAGAAGAACCGTTAGCAAAACTTGAGACTGACCTGCATGCTAAAGGGGCAACCGTGCTTGCCGTTAGAACAGATGTCTCAAATGCTGAAGAGGTTGAAAATCTTGCAGTCCAAACATATCACACTTATGGTGCGGTGCATATTCTCTGCAATAATGCGGGTGTTGTGTGCAGTCGTCCTATCTGGGAGCATACGCTTGCGGATTGGGAGTGGGTGTTGGGCGTTAATCTATGGGGTGTAATTCACGGTATTCGTGCTTTTGTGCCACGCATGCTTGCACAAGAGACTGAGTGTCATATTGTGAATACAGCCTCTATCTTAGGCATGGTGCGAGGTCCGGGGGAAGGCATCTATAAGGTAAGTAAGCACGGTGTTGTCGCACTTTCAGAAACTCTTGCTGATGAATTAGCACAAAAAGGTTCACAGATTCTGGTGCATGTGCTGTGTCCCGGTTGGGTGCGAACCGGTATATTAGATTCTGTCCGAAACCGTCCAGATGCTTTACAAAACACAGAATTGGAAACACAAAAAACTATAGGCGATTCTCGAAATGTGCGTGCTGAAATGGAAGCGGGGATGTCACCTGCTGAAGTAGCAGACCATGTTTATAACGCTATTCAGAATGGGACCTTTTATATTTTTACACATCCAGAACTGAAAACGTGGGTTCAGGAACGCATGGAGGGCATTCTTGGATAGTACGCCTTATAGTAAAATCCGAAAATATGTTCACACTTCAATGAACAACAATCCCGACATGTTTTTGCTGGCGAGGTTGGGAAACCTTGCCAGCGTAAAGGTAATTGTGGATTTTACTATAATATCACAACCCTTCAGGATATTGGATGCTAACTTTCCCATCTACTATGGCTTCCTTAAGTAATGCAAGGAGTCTTTCCTGAGTCGCATCAGGAAATTCATAAGAAAGTCGCAAATATTCGGTGACAATCTCATCATAGGCACTCATGTATTCAAAGAAAAATTCGCCACCTGTCATATTTTCAAAATCAAATTTTGGAAAGTAAAAGGAGAGGAAATCCATATAACTTTGTGTCTCGGCCTTGGACTCATCCTCTTTACCATCTGCAAAGAGTCCTTGAACGCGTTCATCATGTGCGTCTTCCCATGTGTCTAACAATTCTTGCCAGGTTTCTGCACCAAAACCGAGTTCTTCTTGGAAGATTTTTTGAGCAACAATGAACAGAACTGAAAAATCGTCCGCTTCTTCAGCTTTTTGATATTCCTCTGTTCTTCTGTCATTGACACGCGTCATTGCTGCTTGTGCTTTTTGCAAAGGTGTTTCTACGACCATTTCTTCTTCCATTTCCATTTTTTCTTCCATGTCTTCTCCGCAACCGAAGGTAAATATCGTTGCGAATAATATGAAAAATGCTAAGATTCTCATTTTTCTCCTCTGTATTTTATGTTAAACTTAAATTTAATTGAGGGGTGTGCATGAATAATTCCGATGTTAAATATGCGTTTAAAGGTAGTAGGCACACGCCGTGTGCCGTCCACAAGTTTAAAGAGGCGCAATGAATTGCGCGCCTACAAACGGCACTTTGTGAAATAATACCGCATCTAAAGTCCGTCCCTGTCTGTGCTGAGGCGCCAAATATTTAGGCACACCCCTCATTTAATTAGAAAGAGTGTCAAACTCTTATGTAAGAAACGTGAAATCTCGTTTTGGGTTTATCCATTGGAGCTTTGGACTATTTGATCGTGATATCTATTTTCGTCTGGAAAGATACGCCGACAATGCATGATCAAACGGTGTAGTCGTATCCATTTGCACATAGTCAATCTGGCTTGCACCACATCCGCGCCGGTAATTCTGAATAAACCCGTTCAGATTCTCAAGGTACGCGGTTTTAAGTGAGTCGGCTTGTGTAGAAAGTGTCTGCCCAGTTTCCATATCTCGGAAGATGACAGAACCGTTATACGGGAAAGTGAGTTCAGCATGATCAAGTAGGTGAAAAACAATTACCTCATGTTTTTGATGGCGAAGATGTTTTAGAGCAGAGATAACTTGTGAGGGTTCATCCAGTAGGTCAGAGATAACAATAACCAAACCACGTCGGACAATCCGTTTCGCGAGTTCGTGAAAGAGACCGCTCAATTCGGTTTCCTGCCCAGGCGTAGCATTTTCAAGCGCAGACATAATTGCCCGTAGGTGTGTTGCTGCACCTCTCGGTGGAATGTATTGCGTAATATCGGTATCAAAAAGTGCTAATCCCACAGAGTCGCGTTGCTTCAGCATGAGGTAGGTAAGTGTCGCAGCCAGATAACACCCGTACTCAAATTTTGTCAACGTGTCCTCTTTATGCTTATAGTTCATTGAAGCGCTGGTATCAAGCAGGATATAGGCACGTAGATTCGTCTCTTCTTCAAACTTTTTGACATAATACCGATCAGATTTTCCGTAAACTTTCCAATCAATATATCGGATTTCATCACCGGGCATATACTGTCGGTGTTCAGCGAACTCTACGCTGAATCCTTGATATGGACTTTTGTGCAACCCGGTAACGAACCCTTCAACCACAAGACGGGCAACGAGTTCCATACCTCCGATACGAGAAAGTGCGACTGGGTCAAGATATCTGTGAGATGTTTGCATGTTTGCTTTCGCCACTGTATGAAGTGGTGTAATGGTAATAGTTAATTGATTTTACTTTTTTTACGAACTTGTTCAAAATGTTTTTCAATCTTGGACAAACTTTCGTCAACGTTTTTGAACGTTTGAGTTATCTCTGTTAACTGACGATCTTACCTTACGGATTTCGGAAACGATCCCAGCAAGTCGAGAAAAAATAGCGCCAAGCATTAAAATAATGCCCAATTCCATCTAATCACTTCTTAAATCATCAGGATTCTGGTTAACCTTGTTAATATCAATATATTCCAATATTATGCCATACTGCGATTTCAAATCGTCTTTGCAAGTGTTATGCACTTGATCTATAAACTTTTGCCGTTTCTGAGTGATGTCAGTGATGTCACTCTCGGCAACAACACTTCTCAGAATACTTTCTAATTTTGGTTCAAAAAACATTTGCATGGTTTCAGTGGTAATTAGTTTATTGTCAAAAAATTGTGCTGCCTTCTGTATATCACTTTCATCAGACATAATTCTTAGATAAAAAGAAACTTCAACATCACAACGTCTGGAATCATGGGTAAGAACGCTTTTCCCAACGATGTCAATTCGCATGGTATTGAGAGGAATCTCTCTAATCTTATCAATAATTGTATTGACCCAAAGACCACCAGCAAATGCAATGTTATTTTTGGATTTATTCGTTATAAGAAGTGCAGTATTTGGTTTGGGTATTTGGTACCGAACTGTTACCCCTATGAAGATCACAGGAATTACCGAAAGAAAAAGGCCTATCGACACAGTCCATAGGAGGATTCTATTCTCAACAAGCTGCGGGATATTAGAAAAAACTGTGTATCCAAGGTAACCAGTAACAGATGAGTAGGCAATTATGAGTAAGACAACAATGGCAAATCGCATTAATTTTCTAAGGCATTCGGAGTACAGATGTTTGCATAATTTTCCTCAGCTATCACCGAATTGCATTCACGATCCTCATGGACAATATCATTGATGAAATCTAAGCGTTCTTCTTCATCCATAGAATCCCAATTCAGGCCGCGTGTGGCACATACCTTTCGGACCTTCGATTCAGCATATTTCATTCTTTCTTCACGCTCAGCTGGAGTTTCCTTTGCAAGCGCGCGAACGACTGATATTTTTTTTTCGGGCGGCATTTGCTGAATTAAATCGATAATCTGCTCAGTTGTTAATTCAATAGTCAAATTCATTTTAATCACCTCCTATACCATGTTTCACAATTATAACAGAAACTTGACTGAATATCAACGGAAATGTAAGCGATTTTCAAGGAAGTATTTTAAAATAAAGTTTCATCATGAATTCCAATATTATAGATAAAAATGATGCAACTATTGGCAAATTTTATCGTTTTATATTTCGTTAGAAACAGATTAAAACCTCATGGATTTTTTCTGCATACACTATTACCCTAACCCATTTCCATGGGAATGCAATCATTCACAATGTTACTGATGTTAAGATTAGAAATACGGAGTATATTTCAATGGGTAATCCAGTTACATACTTTGAAATAGCAGCCAAAAACGGTAAAGAGTTATGCGATTTTTACAGTTCCGTCTTTGGTTGGAAAATTGAACAATTGCCTGGTGGCGATCGCGGTATTTACTCTTACGGTATTGACGCACAGTCAGAAGACGGAATAGCCGGGCACATTTTTGTGTTGCCAGAATTTTTTGACTTCACAAACCAAGTCACTTTTTACGTTAAGGTAGACAATCTACAAACCTATCTTCAGAAGGTGGAAAGTCTGGGTGGCCATACCCTTATACCACCTCAGCAAATTCCTGGTAACAGAGGGTCATTCGCATGGTTCGTTGACCCGAGTGGTAACTGCTTAGGCCTGTACAGACAACCCGAATCGAATGAGTGATGTCCTCATTTTTCCGGTAACAGAAGATATGGGCTTTAACACCTTCTGTCAAATCCCCATGCTTTAGCTTGTGGGATGTCCACGGCTAAGCGGTTTATTTATCAAAAAAACTTGATAATCTAATAAATATATGGTATAATATATTGGACACTACTATAAAATACTATAAAATGCCAAGATATTATGCCACTCAAAATCTCTAATAAAAAACGCGATTACCGGACAACTAACAAGACAATCTATAGTTGTCAATATCATGTTATCTGGTGCACAAAATATCGTCGGAAGGTTTTGGATACACAGATACAAGTTCGCCTGAAGTCTCTAATGCGTGAAAAACAGGACGACTATGGTTCCAAATCAGAGAAGTTGAGACCCACCCCGAACATGTCCATTTACTTATAGAAATACCGCCTATGCATTCTATTGATAAAGTTGTTGGTAAAATCAAAGGTTACACTTCCAAAGTTTGCGTGAAGAATATCCATCTTTGAAAAGTCGTCTACCTTCACTTTGGACACGTTCCAAGTTCGTCCGTTCCTGTGGTGGCGTAACCCTTCAAGTGATAAAAGACTATATTGAAAGTCAAAGCGGACAATGAGAAAGACGTATAAATATAAGATAACGTGAGTTTGAAAAAGTTTTTACCCGCAGCGTTCTCTGTTATTTTTCGCAAAAAACGGCACAACCTAACAAGTTATGGGACAAAAACACTGCTTTTTGGACCCAAAAAGTGTTTAGAGCAAACGGACATTTTTATTATCAAACTCACGTTAAGATACAAAATCAATCTAATACGATCAAACTTGGTAACATGCTTGACGATATGCACAAGATACACGTGCATATTATGCGATTGCAGAAGCGTTATTACCGCCGCTATAAGAAAAATATATCTGCTTATAGAATGAACGCCCATATTGCAAAGTTGAAGAAACGGACGAAACCGCATTGGAAACACCTGCCGAGTCAAGTTGTGCAAGATGTTGTGTTGCGTATGGGGAAAGTCTACGATGCGTTTTTCAGAAACATGAAAGACCGCAAAGCAGGCAAAACGACACAGAAGGTCGGTAGACCGCATATCAAACCACACCATAAATACAACTCCATGACTTTACACAAGCAGGTTACAAACTTGAAGGGAACCGTATCAAAATCAATTGTATTGACACGTGGTATTCCTTTCACAAACATAGAGAAATAACAGGTGACATCAAGACGATTACCATCAAGCGTGACAGATGTGGCGATTACTGGATATGCTTTTCCTGTGGTAACGTCAACACACCGAAACCTTTTGCCAAGACAGGTGAAAGTGCTGGCTTTGATTTCGGTTTGAAAACATTTCTCACGTGTAGCAACGGTGATAGAATAGTGTCTCCGCAGTTTTTGAAAAGTCCTTGAACAAATTGAGAACATTGAACAAAAGTTTGAGTCGCAAGATAAAAGGTTCTGGCAACGACTATCGTGCTATCAGAACCTATCTGAGGAGACGCAGGTGCATCAGGGCTACTCGGTTCTGGCAACGACTATCGTGCTATCAGAACGCTGGCAAGGCACTATAGAAAGATAGCAAGACAACGCGAAGATTGGCATTGGAAACTGGCGACAGATCTTTGCAAGCATTTTGATACCTTGTGCTTTGAAACCCTCAATATAGATGGCATGAAACGCCTCTGGGGACGCAAAGTCAGTGATCTCGCTTTTTATCAGTTCATTCGATTGTTGGATTTCAAGTGTGCAAAACACGATAAAACTTTCATACCAATCGGACAATGGGCAGGGACAACAAAACCTTGTAACCACTGCAAATACAAAAACGACAATCTAACATTTTCAGATAGACACTATGTATGTCCTGCATGCAAGACTGAACACGATAGAGACATAAACGCTGCTATCAATATCAAACAGGCAGGCTTAGCTGCCTAAAGTGGAGATGACGTAAGTGACGTAAGACGGGGTATCTCTCAGAGATAGACGCTGTTGTCTACGAAGCACAAACCCCTACCTTTAGGTAGTGGGTACTATGACAAAATGAATATACACGAATACCAAGCCAAAGAGATTTTAGAATCCTTTGGTGTTAGGACACTCCCCGGTAAAGTCGCTGAAACACCGGAAGAAGCGGAAGCGATCGCGAAAACGATTGATTGTTCCAGATATGTTGTCAAAGCGCAGATTCATGCAGGCGGTAGAGCGAAAGGTGGCGGTGTCAAACTCGCAAACTCCATCGCTGAAGTCAAACAACATGCTACAAATATGCTCGGCATGCAACTCGTGACACCGCAAACCGGTCCCGAAGGTAAACTTGTCAGAAAAGTCCTTATTGTCCAAGCTGCAAAAATACAGAAAGAGTTCTATCTTGCTATTTTGCTTGACCGAGAGACATCACAACTCACCCTTATTGGAAGTGAAGAGGGGGGTGTCAATATTGAAGAAGTTGCAGCGCAAACACCTGAAAAGATTATTAAGACACAGATCCATCCCGCTTTTGGGTTAACGGAGTTCCAAGCGCGGGAGTTCGCATACAAATTGATTACAGATACAACCTATCGTCAGCTTATTCCAAACACCGCTGAGTTGATTATGTGTCTTTACAATGCGTTTGTTAAATGTGATTGTTCACTGATAGAAATAAATCCGTTGACAATTGTAGGAGAAGATGATGATTTAGGGATCGTCGCGCTTGACTCTAAGGTTAACTTTGATGATAACTCCCTCTGGAGAAATCCCGATATTGCTGCGATGCGCGATCCGCACGAAGAAGACCCGAGCGAATTAGAAGCAAGCGAGTCCGGATTGAGTTACATCCGTCTTGATGGCAATATCGGTTGTATGGTGAACGGTGCAGGGTTGGCTATGGCAACGATGGATATTATCAAGCAGAAAGGTGGCGAACCTGCGAACTTTCTTGATGTTGGCGGTGGGGCATCCGCTGAGGCTGTCGCACACGCTTTCCGCCTTATCCTTGCGGACGAAAACGTAAAAGCCGTTCTTGTGAATATCTTCGGCGGCATTATGAAATGCGACACCATTGCTACCGGTATTGTTGCGGCAGCAAAACAGGTCAAACTCAACGTCCCGCTTATAGTTCGGTTAGAAGGGACAAACGTGGAACTCGGAAAACAAATTATTGCCGAATCTGACCTGAACCTTCAACTTGCAGAAGGACTTTCTAAAGCAGCAGAACTTGCTGTGACCGCAGCAAATACTGCATAGGTCTGTTTTCAAAGTGGACAAGGAACAGAAAAATGGCTAAACTTGAATTAGCAGATATAGACGTTGCAGGAAAACGGATTTTGGTACGTGTGGATTTTAATGTTCCCATCAAAGAAGGGAAAATCACGGATGAAACCCGTATCACTGCTGCTTTACCCACTCTTTTAGACCTCATTCATCGGAACGCGAAAATTATCCTCGTTACACACTTAGGCAGACCTACTGTGGGATTATCTTCAGATCGCGAGGAACTTTCTACTGCGCCGATTGCTGTTGCACTTAGCCAAAAACTTGGAAAGCGGGTCGCGCATGTTAACGATTGCATCGGGGAGGATGTTCAAAATGCTGTTGAGTCGTTAGAAGATGGTGAAATTCTACTCCTTGAAAACGTTCGGTTTTATGCTGAAGAAACAGATAATAATCCTGAATTTGCCCAGCAACTCGCCTCGCTCGCGGATATCTATGTTAACGATGCTTTCGGTACTGCTCACCGCGCGCATGCCTCAACAGAAGGCGTAACACATTATCTGACAACGCGCGTAACAGGTTTACTCATGGCACGTGAAATTCATTATCTCAGCATGAGTCTTGAGAATCCAAAACGACCTTATGTAGCAATTCTCGGTGGTGCAAAAATATCTGACAAAATCACACTGATTGAGAATCTGTTAGGAAAAGTTGAGAATCTGTTTATCGGCGGTGGTATGGCTTACACGTTTCTTGCTGCGATGGGCGTTTCTATCGGTAATTCGCTCGTTGAAACGGAGAAACTTGACGTTGCTGCATCCCTTATTAAGAAAGAAGATTTTTCGGATACCGTCCTCCTACCTGTAGATCACGTTGTTGGACGCGCTTTTGACCCTGAAACCGAATCTCAGATTGTAGATAAAGTAGCGATCCCTGACGGCTGGCAAGGATTGGATATTGGACCCAAAACCGTCGCTGCCTTTGGTGAACGAATCGCTTTAGCAAAAACAGTGGTGTGGAACGGTCCTTTAGGTGTCTATGAGTTTGAAAAGTTTGCTGAAGGGACAATCGCGGTTGCGCAGCAGATCGCTGCTTCCGAAGCGGTAAGTATCATCGGCGGTGGTGATTGTGTTGCGGCGATACAACAAGCAGGCGTATCTGATCGAATTACACATGTTTCCACTGGTGGCGGTGCGTCATTAGAGTTTTTAGAGGGAAAACCCTTACCCGGCATCACAGCATTAACCGACAAATCCTAATCGGCATAATACTTGCCTTAATCTGGCTATCGGTAGGCTGACAACTGATAGTCGAAAACTGATAACCAATATATGTTTGATAAAATTACACCTCGTAGTGAAGACTACTCAAAATGGTATACACAGGTCATCCGCCAAGCAGAGATGGCAGATTACGCCCCCGTGCGTGGATGCATGGTAGTGCGTCCTTACGGTTACGCGCTCTGGGAGAACGTCAAAGAACAACTGGATATCCGCTTCAAAGCGACAGGACACCAAAACGCTGCCTTTCCGCTTTTCATTCCGATGAGTTTCATTGAGAAAGAAGCGGAACACGTAGAAGGTTTCAAACCTGAGCTGGCTGTTGTTACCCACGGTGGCGGTAAAAAGTTGGAAGAGCCGCTTGTCGTGCGTCCGACATCTGAAACCATCATCGGTTATATGTATAGCCAGTGGATTCAATCTTATCGAGACCTACCCGTGCTTATCAATCAGTGGGCAAACGTGGTGCGATGGGAATTACGTCCCCGCCTTTTCCTCCGAACGATGGAGTTTTTCTGGCAAGAAGGACATACTGCACATGCAACGCATGAAGAAGCAATGGAGGAAACACTCCGCATCCTTGACATTTACACTGATTTTGCTGTCAACGAAGCGGCAATACCGGTCATTCCTGGTCGTAAGAGTGATAGCGAAAAGTTTCCCGGTGCCTTAACCTCCTATACAATTGAAGCGATGATGGGTGATAAGCGCGCACTCCAAGCAGGCACATCACACGACCTCGGACAAAACTTTGCCAAAGTTTTTGATATTCAATATCTTGACGCAAATCAGAAACAACAGCACTGCTGGACAACCAGCTGGGGCGTTAGCACCCGCATGATCGGTGCAATTATCATGACACACGGGGATGACCAAGGCTTGGTCCTACCGCCACGACTTGCCCCTACGCAACTTGTTATCGTGCCGATTATTCCGAAAAACAATGATGAAGCGAAACAGGTCGTTACGCAAACCGTTGACGCTGTCTGTGAAACGTTAGACAGTATCCGCTACCATGTTGATGACCGCTATGAGTATTCACCCGGTTGGCGATTCAACGAATGGGAACTCAAAGGTGTGCCTTTGCGAATAGAAATCGGTCCCCGCGATATTGAAAACGAACAGGTCGTTTTTGCCAGACGCGATATTCCCGGTAAAGATGGCAAAACCTTTGTCCCAATTGCGAATGTGGCAGAGACCGCAACGCAGATGCTTGACACAATTCAGGCGGACATGCTCAAACGAGCAACAGAATTCCGAGATGCAAACACTTTTGAACCGAAAGACTATGATGAATTCAAGGGGATTGTTGAAACAGGTTTTGCACGCGCATGGTGGTGCGGTAACGCGGAATGTGAAGATAAGGTCAAAGAAGAAACACAAGCAACTATCCGATGTATTCCAACGGCGCAACCAGATTCCGATGGTACGTGTATTGTCTGCGGCACACAAGCAAATGAGATCACAATTTTTGCACGCGCATACTAACAAAATTTGTCTCAATTTTAAAATATCTAAGGTAACGTGAGTTTGATAAATAGTTAGAACTACCACATTTCCTCTTAAAGTCCCCTTGATAAGGGGGATTTAGAGGGTTAAAATACCGAAATATTGACTTTTTCTGCTCAATTCGCGCCCATCCTGTTAATTATCAAACTCACGTTAATATGTCATAGAAATGGTATAACATAACCCAAGTTGCTATCTTTTTGTAGCACAATCTGTTAGATTGTGCCTATAAATGTGAAAACTGACAGATTGCGCAACAAAAGTCCTGTAAAACACTTTAACCTCTCGAAAACTATCACATATTAATTTTTTATTGAATTAAACGCGAAATTGTGTTAAACTATTATAACAATTTTATTGTGGAGTAAATATATTGCACATTTACGCATCAATTTTTTGGAGGAATTCCATGAAAACCAGAGGAACACTTACTTTTACTACTCTTTTGATAATAAGCATTGCCGTTATTGGTTGCGGTAAGCTAAGTCAAGAAGAGTTTGAAATGTGGAAAAATGAACATGTTATGCAGGTCGACCAATCCAATACAGAAATAAAAGCACAAGTTACGAAACTTGAAGGAAAGGTTGATCAAAATAATAAGGCTACGATGGAGGCTATCTCTAAAGGAAAGGATGAGGCAATTGCCACATCACAACAAGGGGATGCTGACACCATAGCTGCTGCCAAGCAAAACGCTAAAGAAGAGATCGCAAAATCCAATGCTGCCCTAACAAAAACAATTGATATGAAGGGTAAAGAAGCGATGGATTTTGCAAAAGCTGAGGATGCTAAGATCCAAAAAGAGATAATGGCAAATTCCAATAGTTTAAAGGCACTCACAGCTAGAGTTGAAAGAATCTTTGCTGCAATGTCGGCTAATTCAGATGATATTGCCGAACTCAAAGCTGATGCAGCCTCAAAACCAACGCTTTTGGCTACTGTCAATTTCAACAGTGGGCAGACAGGTTTGTCCAGCAAGGCTAAAGAGATGCTCGATGGCATCGTTGGTCAGATTATGGAAAACCCAGAAGCTGAAATACTTGTTGAGGGGCATGCAGATGGCACGCCAGTATTACGTGGTAGTCACCGAAGCAATTGGGATTTATCTCAGACACGAGCAAACTCTGTCGTTAAATATTTGAAAAGCAAAGGTGTCGACGCTGATAGGATTAAGGCTGTTGGAAAAGCACATACTGATCCGGTTGCGTCGCAAAATACCGCTGCTGGTAGAGCAATGAATCGCCGGGTAGAAGTGATTCTGAACCCATCCGGTTCTATGATGTAACTTTTTACCCTTCAAATTTGCCCTTAATTTTTTATCCAATATTGTTAGGATGTCCTAATTTGGGGCATCCTACTTTTTTGAAGTTTTGTACCGTCTTATGTCTGGACTCTTTGAAATTTGGATATTACCGCAGCTTTTATAGCTTGGATGCTTTGAATAATGCGCTATCTATTTATAATCCTATTTTCCGTTTTTATCATCTTAGGCATTTCATACGCTGAATTTTCCGATGTGCAGACATCACGCTCACCATCTTTTTTACACAATCAAATTTCATCATTACAGTTTTCCCTTTTTTCTTATAAACCTGAACTAGGTAACTTGACTCAGATTTTACAGGGTGCTGGCGTATCCAAGTCCCCTGTTGCCATGATGCCTACACTCTCAATTGTTCTACAACACGTCCCTCAATTAGATTCTCGGTTAGAAATTGGTTATTGGCGCACTCAACTTGATACACCACCGCCTAATTCAACATCACTCAAAGCCACGCTTATGCCTATATCCTATCAGTTAATCTATCGTCCGGTGCTACTATATGAATATCTACCCATTTATTTTGGGGCAGGTATCGGTTTTTTAAGAGCTAATTTTGATGGTAACGTGGTTGACTTGCTTGCAGAACAAGGCATCGTGCTTAATGATAGTGCTTCATCGACAATAGGTTATGTAATTGCTGGTATAGAGTTGTTTCAATGGGAGTCGCAATCCGGTGCTCGCGCCACCATCGGAAATAATGCCATTATCAGCTTAGAATTAAAACGAATTCTGAAAACTGTTGAAACCACTGGTCCTCAACCGTTTAATATAATTTTAGATGGAACTGCGATTGGAATCGGAGTTAGAACGCAGTTCTAATCGTTGGATGAACTTCAAACGATACGCTACCCGCATCCTTCCGTTTCTAATTTGTCTCATGTTCGGGATAATCCTCGGACGCTATTCAGAAACGCCGCTTGCTTTTCTCTGTCTATTAGTTGCAACAGGAGTGTTTGTATTCGTCGGGATGGAGTTAGCACTTTATGTGTTGCTAATCTGTTTACCTTTCTCTTTTCGTTATATTATCCCTCAACTTCTTGAAATTCAAACACCGACTGAGCCGTTATTAGGCATGCTCAGTGCTGTTTATTTATTAAAAAAGCTCTTGGATTACGCGCTCGGTAAACGGCAGCGCATTCCAACCTTTCCATTTTTACTGCCTGTTTGCTTGTTGATATTTGTTACCTTCCTATCCGCAATCAATACGCCAGACCTATTTGGCACTTTGAAGGGTGCGTTTCGTGCTTCTACCTACATCATGTTCAGTTTAGTGGTGTACGATTTAGTTCAACATCGGCAAAATTTAAAGCGCGTATTTATCACCTCTTTTCCAAGTGCAGCAATTGCTGTTGTATGGACAGTTTTTGTACTCCTCTATCATATTGACGAATGGCAATGGACAAGTGCTTATCGGAGTTCTCCGTTCACAAATTATTCTGTCTACGGTTCATTTACAGCAGTCTTTTTCCTAATCTGTCTCAGTCGCTTGTTATTTGATAATCAACAATATAACCGTGCCATGTGGGTAGGGTGGTTTATCTGCTTCGGGATAGGTCTGATTATGTGTTTTTCGCGTGGGGTATGGCTCTCTGTTATCGTTGCAGTTGGATTCATGCTGGTCCAATTGGGCAGAGGTGTTACACACAAAAAGATTCTATTTATTGGGGCTGCATGTCTTGTTTTATTAGTGTGTTTAAGTCTGCCAGGGGTTTATGGTTCGGTTATAGAACGTGTCTTATCAACGGTAGATTTAAACTACGCCTCCAACCAAGCGCGACTGATGCGGTGGGGACAGGCAGTTAGTATGTTTCTTGAAAACCCTATTTTGGGAAAAGGCTACGGGGCATTTGCCATGCTTTACGAGGAAGATGTTGGACTTGTAGGCAGCTACATCGCACAGTTTCAGTTAGGGGCACACAGTGAATATCTTCAAGTTATGGCAGAACTCGGAATTATCGGGTTAGCAGTATGGATATGGTTGAATCTTGCGTTTTTACGATACGGCTTTCGTGCCCTCAAACGAATTAGCGATGGCTTTTACCGCTCAATCATTATTGGACTCATGGCAGCTGAAATTTCTTTAATGGTGCATTTCATTGTGAATAATCTTCTGAATGGTGATGCGATTGGCGTGCCGTTTTGGGGAATTTACGGTTTGTTACCGGCTGTTGTGCAAATTGCGGAACAGGAAAAGGAAAGGACACTGAACGGATAGGATAAAATCATAGTTACAATTATACTTTGTTTGTTAATCTCAGGGTTCGGTGGCAAGGTGTTTTGGATTTTCTTTTATGTCTGGTGGATAGCGAATTTCCCAGACTTTAACTTTATCTGTGGGTTTTCCGTTTGTTGGATAAACAGGAACAAATGCAGCGCTGTCTTCACCGCGTAAGAATAGTTTGATAGCAAGACTATTCCAACCAATAGGCGGTAAATAATAGACTCTTTCTGCGTGTTTATCAAAATAGTGTAATATACCACCGTTTGCATGTTCGGTGCAAAGGTTTCTCTCAACTTCTTTTTCTTCAGAGACTGCTATGTATGGCAAGGAGACCTCTTTTCCTGTTTTAAGTTTCGCCATGACGGTAACTGGTTTGGCAAAATCAATATCAATGGATTTTATAGCAGCGCTTTCTTTGATAGGTTCCATTTTGAATTTTGATGGACTATCTATTAAAGTGCGTTTACCTATTATCTCTAAATTGAATTGTCTATCAAGGTTATCATTGCTGCCTACGAATGAGGTTTTGTACGAATTCAACATGTCAAATTCAAGTAGCATCCAATGTGTTACCTTGTGTGTCTTTAGGAATTCTAACGCCTCTACTTCCGATTGCGCACAGAAAACGTGGCGGGAATAGAGATGTATCCAATGCTGGATATAGTGGTCTTGGTCGGTAATAGTTTTTACACCGCCAAGGACGTTGAGGATACTACCGTAACTCCAATCAACAGCAACTACAGCATTATCTGCTTCTGATAGTTTAGTTTTCATCCACTTCAACGCATTTCCCAGTGGACTATTCTGCCCGGGGATGGCGCCACGTAGCTCTGTGGGAGTCAAAACGCCCCGTTTCGCAAGAAAATCGGATTCTGGACTGCCTGGATATTCAAAAAACAGTAACACTGCTAACAAGACAACAGTTACACCAGTTTTTAGCACGGGGCGGAGTATATCACCCGCCTTAAGTTTTTCACTGATGTAGTTAGATATTGAATAGATCGTTATTGCGGCAAAGAAGGCAAACGAAATGCCAACAAAGAAATCGTAGCGTTTGGCATCCCTTGCAAGCCCAACCCATAAAAGAAACCACACTGACATTGCGATATAAATGAGTTCATTTTTTATAGGTTTTTCGCGCGTGCAGGCGATGCCGAGAGCTGCGATGCCTGTAAGAGGTAAGGCAATATTAAACAAGTATTCGCATACAGTAAAAGACAGGTGGTGTGAAAGGGGGACCGCATTTTCAACACCGTCTGCAAATAACCGAATGACAGGCAACAGTAGGTAAGAGAAAGACACTCTAAAAAATGTTGAAAATGTGATAAGACCAAGTGTTGCTGCCAGAATTATCCCTTTTTTACCCCATACCCGCGCACAGCCGCCTATTATGCCAAGACTACCAAGCAACAACACGCCACCATAGCGAAAATACCAGTCGCTATCACTATAGGCCTCTAATTCTGTCACCGTTTGCATCAAGCGATTGTTACTGAAGGGTACAGTGTTTTGCGTGAAAGAGGTTTGCTGGCTGAAAGCATAACTCATGCCCAGAATAAAACATCCTGCACATAACACTAACGCAACAGTCCGGGCGGAGACGTGCTTGTGGATAAACGGTGATGTAGATTTGTGAGTAATTAGGAAATATCTAAGCGCACGGAGAACCAACAGTATTAACGGTGGCAGCAGTACCAGCAGTGCTAAGTAGGTAGTAAACCCTTCGCCGCGCCGATACGCAGAGGACAACAGATAGAGCCACGGCACAAACATTAATATCCAAATCAGATATTCCGTAATACGTTCTTCCTTTTCTGTAGTGAGAAATCGCCATAATTCTACAGCCAGAATCACGAGACCAAAAACACCGAACCCTTCCCACGAGAGACCACCGAGAAGCATGAAAAAACCCGAAAGTGCGGATCCGAGAAATCGGTTGTGCTTCACCTCTGTCTGTTCTTTCCAAAGATAGGGAATGACAGCAAGAACGCCAAGAAGCCAACACCAACTGTCTCTATCGCTGAAACCAGCAGTACTCCGCTCTACACCACCGGGCATAATAGCTAAAAGGATCCCAACAGTGGCAGCAACACGCAACCCAAAGACGTGATATAAAAAAAGGCAAAGCACGCCCATGCCAAGCACGAAACATGTCACAGGCGCGAGGAGTTGAACCTGATAGTGAGTAACATTTGGAAAAAACATCTTTATCAGTTTATAGGTATAAGCGAGTACATGAGGATAGAGGTTTAGGGACTGCTCAGTGTCCCTGCCGAGAGGGAACCAACGATGCATATCACGTTTTGGCAACTGTCCGAACTTTGCGATAATCTGGACTTCCCGGGCATAACGGTAGGCATCGGTGGAAGTGAACTGACCATCGGGGATTTTGGAGACTGATTGGCTACGAATCCAACCCGCCGCAAGCAATATAAGAGTAAGGAGTACAAATGCCGTAAGGTGCTTTAGAATGTTGGAAAGGTTCATGAGTAGATAAAGACAATCTGAGCGTGTTGAATTGAATATAGCGTGCAAGACATGCCAATTATTTCCTGCACGCTAATGTACTGAATGGTGAGGTAGCAAAAATTACTTACCGTTGTCTTGTAGCACAATCTTCCAGATTGTGCATCTTCCGACCTGTTAGGTAATAAAAATTACTTACCCTCGTCTTCCGATGGTGGTTGTGGGGCATTAGGTGGGGGTTGACGACCATCTCTCGGCACAAAACGCCCACTTTTTTGTGAGGGAGCAGACCGTTTACCGAACATGTCTTCAATCTGCCTGGCAAGTTCGGCATCTTTCTCAGCAAGTCTACGGAATCCCTCTGCTGCGCCATATTCTTGTAAGAGTTTCTCTGCATTCTCAAAACGTGTTGAACTAAACTTTTCTCGGAGCGTTTTTCCGATACTTTCATCAGAGAAAAGTCCAGGCAATGAAGTTATTAACATTTTTTGGAATTCTGTCTCCAATTGAGCATCGCTCATGTTTGCCAATCTTTCATATTCCTGAACTGCTCGATCGAAATCTTTCCACTCAGTCTCTGCTGCTCTTTCTGCTTCTGCTGCTTCACGTGCCAATGTCGCGCGGTCTGGTGGTGAGGATCCTTCAGTAGCATCGAGTTGTTGTGTCCAGGCCCCTTTCCACCCGCGTGCGCGGAGGTCTTCTTCAAAACCTTTAGGGAGTGTGATACCTTCAGGCGGCACCCAGTCTTCAGGGGGGAGTTCCCAGCTACGTACCATCTCGCGGGTAACATGTGGAGGCTTTTCAGAAATCTCGTTATAATCCTTGTCAAGATAAATTACTTCCCATCCCTCAGGATGTTCCCCTCGATAGATAAGATCAAACCGCTGCTTTGTTGTCATCATCTCTCCCCACATCTTCACGCCGGGGATACCATCCTCAAAACTTCTGTGTACGTATAAGCGGTTCTTCTTTCCTGGAAGAAACACATCCGGGGCATTATCAAAAAAGAAACCTCCAATTACATCTGGATCCGCTGCCTCAGCACTATCTACTTGTTGACTTTCCCAGACCTTTCGTTGGATATACGCACGCTTATAGTCTTCAAAATTATCTTGTGGTGGCACCCCCCGTCGCCCTGATGCCCACTCCTCTGGGTTGTCTTCCACACGGACGAGGTGATAGCGGATATCCATCATACGCGGATAATGCGCTTCTGTTGTGATAGTAATACCCATGTCCAGGAGTTCTTGAATCCATTCGGCACGTGGATATTTTGCCTCCACGGTGACATCACTCGGATAAAAACGGTTATACCACGTATCGTACGTCTCCATGATTGCCTCGGGGGTCTGCGGACCACTATGATGCAGACTACCGTATTGGGTAGGAAGCGACGTATGCTTCGTGGTAGATGGATCCGGAGGTCCATCAGGGTAATGCTGTCTGACCTTTTCAGCATGTGCTATCATTTGTAGGTATATTTCTTTACGCATTGAGGCTATTTGTGCTTCAGTAGCATTCTTAAAAGAAGGCTTTGCCAAAAACCTTTGCAGAAGATCTTCTGTTAATCTATCAACCCATTTTTGCCATCTGACATCAAATTTCCCTTCAAGTATTGGTTCTTTTTTTTCAAGTCGTAATGTGCTTTCACTATCTTCACTGTGGTGCTCAGTTTCGTTTACACGGTCAACAATATTTATACGATCAGACACTATTTCTCTATTAGTGCCTTTAAAGATAAACAGAACAACGATAGTTAACAAAACCAAGAACAGAATTGTGGCATATAATTTTTTAAGCGTCATGGTATTGCCCTTGTATTTGGGAAGATGCTATTACTGCGTGGCAGTTTAAAAACTTGCCACGCAGTAATAGCATCTTGTTTACGGAGTATATCGATACTCTGCAAAATCACTAAAATGTGAGTAAGGTCCGAGGTTGCCGCAAACACCAGAGTCTTTTGCGTCGTACTTGCCGCCGCCCTTGTATATACCTCTACCCTGTGCAACTGCCACTCCCGACCTCTTGGTGGTGAATGTGGTTATAGGGAAACCTTGGTCAGTGTAGGTCACCGTTTTCTCTGTCCACACTGCCACAATGAGTCTTGCAAGAATTGGCCCTGCATCAACATCCGGAATTCCAAAATAGCCGTCATTGCCGTAATAGATTGTCACATAGGTAGATGCATATCCGGTAATGTTGATTGGGGTTCCATCTTCAGTGGCTGCTTCTATAATTGAATCAGAATCCAGGATCCTAGGTGATGCATAAGCGTTTGCACCAGATTCGGTGGCATCAGCGTCAACGCTAAGACTCCAACCTTCGTCGAAGTTCATATAACTGAAACCACCAATTGAAATTCTGCTACCTTCACCATGTGTATGTAAAATAACACCACCAACGGCAAAAAGTGTGGTAAGGAACAGCGTGATTACAACAACTTTCTTATTCATCTGAATCTCCTTTTTTTACTTCCTTGCAAACAGCAAGAAAGATTATACAGGACTTACGCAATATCCATTTTCAAAGTAGGTGATTTTAGCTGTTGGCGTAGAAAATCAGAATACGGTTCATTTTTGACTCGATAAAGCGTTTGCCCCATTTCATTTGCTTTTTGCATCAGGTAAATCCATACTAATACAGCACAAGTGATGTGGTTTCTCACAATACGGGGTAAACGGCATTGACATTTTTCGATCCCTGTGAGTTGTTTCGTTTCACGGTGAAATTGTTCAATCTTCCAGCGTGCGCTACACACCTGTCGCACAGCGGACACATCCGATTGGTTCAAGTCATTTGTAGCAACATAATCCGTGCGTTTATTAGACACTACCCGGAATACTTTCACCTTATGATTTTTGGGGAACTTGTTGATTTTCACACGTTTACCCGACTTCTGTTCTGTTTGGCTCCACTCTAAGCTGTCAATGTGTTGATATGGTTTTGTGCCGTTAGAATCATCAACAAGTCTGTTCCTTTTCAGTGGACAATAGAACTTTTTACCAAGACTTTCAATGAATAACATAAGCACTTTGCTGGCATACCAACTATCCATCAACACTGTGCTAAAAGCAACATGGCGGGAGTTCACTAAAACATCAAGCATATCCTGAACATGATCTAACTTGGATTTGCCATCACCTTGCTTATCGTAAATACGAAAATCAATAATCCAATACCGGTCTAACTCCGGGTTGACATAAACACAGGTAACAACACCTATACCATTTATCGTGGTGTGAGCATTTCCACTATATTGTTTCTGAGCAAAGGCTATATCTTGTGCATGTCTTTTATCTAAAATAGTATCATCAAAGATAATATATCCATCGGGAGTTTGCACCAAGTGGGGTTGGACACTTTCCCAGACAAGACGAGGGGGCAAACGATCACCCGCAAGATAACGATTAATTTGATCATGACTAAAACGCTCACAGTGATCCGCATAATGAGTGAGAGTATAGTTGACACGGGTCGTGAGTAGATATTGACAATAATCAAGACGTGTTGGTTTTGTCATTTTATGAACCTCCTTATAGACTATATTAGCCATAGGAGAGAAATATTACAAGTATTTTGCGTAAGTCCTGTA
>PYJA01000035.1 GCA_003635185.1 Candidatus Poribacteria bacterium
CCGGACTGCAAGACGGTTGTAAATACTTTGCGGCGTGCGAATCCTCTATCAAAGATAATCAGTCCGGGGACTAACTTTGAACAGATGCGCTGCAACACCGCATTACTTTTATCGCGTGCTTTTTGTGGACACATCAGTTTCACCCAGACGGGGAAAAGTGTCCACTCCGTGGCTGTTTGACATAACAGTCCGAGTGCTCCGAACTGATGACCGAACTGATACTTGGATTGATTACGGGAACGCCTGTAGAAACTGAAGTTTCTAAAAAAGTGTAATCCCCATTGTGTTATGCCCGTCTTGATCGCTTTGGTTTCATCATAAATATAAACCCAGACAGGAAACTCTTGTTGGATGCGTTTTATGAGATGGGCAGCGACCGCATCCGCATCCCATTTGCCACGCGATAAGAACTTGGGAAAAGACCAATATCTTGTCTGTGAACAACTGGATTGATAAAGACTTGTGAGGGTGCCACCCCCTCCATTAGCGATAAGACCGAAAATAAATGCTTGGAAAAGCATAAAGTTTTGTTGGTTGAATAAAGGGCGAAAATCTGATATTATTTGTTCTAAGCAGAGAAGAAGGTTCATTTTATTGTCCTTTCAAAAAAAAATTTTATTATTATTCTGAAAGGATACCTGCTTTTCTGCTTTTTGTCTCTAAAAATCTTAAAATTGTCCAAACTTTAGTTTAATCAAACTAACTGGCGTAATTCAGGCTGATCATATCAAAAGTCTTGATTGGTTAGAAAGAGACGCGAGGTAAGCGGGTGATATGCCTAATGATGCAGTAAATCAGGTTCTACAAATAGTTGGAACACTTGTTAAAATTTGGGATGTTCAATAATTCAACTGCCGATTGCTGTTGAAAAGAGTTGTCTGTCTGACAGGACAGAGAATGACATATACTCAAGGAATTCCCAGAATCTAAGCCCATAAATAACCCTAATTCCATTATAGGAGCGTTGCGTATGCGCCCGCTAATGATCGGTATAAGTATACTGATAGGATGGTTTTATAGTTTCACTCCCTACCTCCACGCTGATCCTTGGAAATGCGGCACTCCACTGTTAATTGAACGGTCGTCCTCGGCTATCGATTTTAATTTAGGAAATAGCGAACCTGTCTTGGCAGCCCCCGCAGCACCAGCTCAATTAGGGCAGATAGATCGATTTTTTATTCATATTCCAGAAACGTCTGTTAAGGCAACCTGCGTTGTAGTAGGTGTGCATTGCTATATCTACATTGATAATACTGTTCAGAATATGCTAACTGAAGCTGAGGCTGTAGCAATTGCTAATACTTTTGACACGAATATTTACCCTAAAGTTCAGCATTGGCTTGGCTCGGAATTCCAACCCGGTTTAGACCGTGACAACAAGATAACAATTTTATTTCACGATGTTGGGATGAATGCTTCTGGGAAGGATTACGGAGGTTACTTTTCGCCTGTTGACCAGCATCCTACTCATCCGACCAGCAATCGCCGCGATATGCTCTATATGGACATCTTTCAATTCAAAGAACGCTCGCGGCATACCTTTTATAGTAGTCTGGCACACGAATTTGCACATCTTATTAACTGGTACCAGAATGGTGGTACCACAGACCAGCGTTGGTTAGAGGAAGGCATTGCGTCCTTCACAGAATGGGGTGTTTATGGGACGGTTCACAATTTGTTTGTTGACGGTTATCTCACAAATCCCACTATTTCCTTAACGACTGCTAATAACACAGATATCTATTATGGCGCAGCGTTTATGCTTCTCCTCTACCTCTATGAAAACCACGGTGGCATTAACTTTATTCGGCAACTTGCCGCAGAAGATACACTTGGTCTGTCTGCTATTGATACCACTTTAGGCAAAAACAGACATTTCGTTGACGTGTTTCTCAACTGGGGAATTGCAAATTGGTTGAACGATCCCAGACGGGGAAAACACCTTAGTTATTTGAACTTGCCCAATCGCAGAATTACAGCACGCACTCCACGCATCACACGTTATCCTACAACTTCTAACGAAATTCCAATTGATAGTTGGAGCGCACAGTACGTTCTATTTGAAAATCTACCGGAAACCTTTGAACTCACGTTACAAGCAAACACACAGGCGTATCTGTACGCCAATATTGTCTATCTCGCGCCGAACACTAAAGTAACGTTTGTCAAACCTATTCCGTTTGGACCAGATCCAAATGGCGCTGCGACACTTCGGACGAATAAGATTGAAATTGGCAACTTGCATAATCAGGGACAGATTTTGTTAATCGTCACCTCCGAATATCCCCAAACATTTCGATATGTTGCTAAGGCCGGAACAGGTGACGCACCGATTAACATTGAGGATCCGATAAATGCACCCAGATGGGACATAGAACAACCTCGATACCTTTTGCATCCTAATTCAGTAACCTACCTCCCAGAAAGCAGTTCACAACCACTTGGTTCAAATGGCAGTTTAGGAACTTCCTTAATCGCAAGATTAGAACCGACAACCCAAATCCATCTCTCAAGTAACTATAACCAAATTGTTATCCAGGATGAGAAAGCTTTTGCTGCCAGTGATTGGGGACTTGAAATTTTTTCCTTAAACCCTACGCCTATCCAAATAGGTGAAATTGCAACCCCCGGGAACGCGCAAGCCATTGCTACTGATGGCGACAATGTCTATGTTGCAGACGGTGCATCAGGGGTGCATCTTATCAAAGTAAATCCACCGACTTCACCGCAGATTGTCAAAACACTGAGTGGGTTCCAAGATGCGCGCGATGTGCATTTAGCAAACGGTAACCTATACGCACTTGATACAGTTCGCGGTCTTTTGGTCTTTAAACATCAAGATGTACTCAACAATAAGAACCCACATCCGCGGCGAACTTTTAAAACAGCAGGAGTCCCTTTCAAAGTTTCAACAAACGAAGAAGGTACCATTTATTTAAGCGATAATGCTCAGGGGTTGTCCATTTTAAATCCAGATCCGCTTGGTGGATTTGTGGTTACAGGCACTGTACCACTGCTTGTCTTAGATTTCGAAATTATTGGGGAATATGCCCTCACCGTTTCTAACAACCTACGCATTCTAAATATAGATCTTCCTATAACACCAGAGCCAATTTCTCAGGTCAGGACACCAGGACTCGCTTCTGGGATAAAGTACTATCAAGGCTTGCTTTACCTGACTGATCAGCAAACCGGACTTCAAATTGTTAATGTTAATAGTCCTGATACACCGCGCCTGATTTCATCGCATCCCACTATTGGAAATGCACAAGACGTTGCACTACGGTATTCAGCTGCAGAAAAGGCAACCTACGCTTATGTTGCAGATGGAAAGGGTGGTATACAAACACTTGATGTAACAAAGCCTCGGACACCGATCTGGGTAAATCACTATAATGCAAGCGGCATTCCTTATGGGCTTGATGCAAGCAGCGAAGACGGTAAAACGACTATTGCTATAGCGAATGGACCCGGGGGGCTAAAAATAGCGGAAATGACTGATCCTCACAACGGAAAAATTACACAAGATATTCGCACTTTTACCAGTGATCGAGGCGTGCTAAGTGTTCAGATTGAAAAGCAACACGTCTTCGTTGGTACGGATGTAGGGATGGATATTGTTGATCTGGAAACAGGAAACACTCTAACACATGTTCCGACTACAAGCCCTGTTTGGGCGATTGCAATAATTGACGATTATGCATATCTATGCGCGAAATCTCTTGTTATCGTAGACATTAGCGATCCAGAACGTAGCCAAATTGTTTTTCAACGCGAGTTCATAGGGAACGCATATAAAATTGCTTTTAACACTTCACACGCTTATGTAGCTTCACTTGAAGGTGGAGTCCACATTTTAGACATTTCTATGCCAGAACGCCCCCGTCTAATCGCCCACTATGCTACCAAAGGAGCGGCAACAAATGTATATCTTGCAGGTGAATTCGTATATGTTTTAGATAGTCATCACGGGGTTTTAAAATTAGACGGTACAAATCCACAGCAGCTTACGCTGTTGTCAAACTATGTTGAGACGCAGCTCCCTATTGATGCGGCAATTCAGGGGAACTATCTGTATCTGCTTGATAGTAATAGCCTTCAAATTGTTGACTCGCGTACGATGCACCGTCGTGCCCGCTATTCACACCTAAAGTCACCTACTGATCTTGCTGTGATCAACTCAGCATTATATGTTACCGATTTATACCAACTTAGTATATTTCGCGTTAACACAAACCCATTGAATCTTGCAGTAGAAGAAGAACAGAACGTTTTATATCAACCAACACAATCGACCGTCACCTTCCCAAACGGACTTTTCCAAAACTTCCCTAACCCATTTAACCCTGAAACTTGGATACCTTATTCTCTTGCTAAAGGGGCTAAGGTTACCCTCTCAATTCACGATGTGAATGGTCGTTTGATCTCCCATCACTTGCTTGGATTTCAACGATCTGGAAAACATGTTGCTCATTGGAATGGGCGAAATGTAATGGGCGAACCAGTTGCCAGTGGTATCTATTTTTACACGCTTAATGCAGGCAATTTTTCAGCTACTCGAAAAATGGTCGTGCAGCACTAAGATACATTGCTGAAAATCAGAAAATATCCTCCCTGCTGTTTTTCTGTTTACGCTTAAAATATTCTGATATATTTGTTATACAAGACTTACACAATATATTCAAAAGTCCCAACCCTTCATTCGGTAGTGTGCCATTTATGTAAGGATCCTGCTGTTTTGAACGCCAAAAATTGATACTGTCCACAACATTATTCTTTAACAATGTTTCTTCATACATCTCCCATGTCGCATCCGCTGGCAATCCGCGCTGTTCAAGATACGTGCCCCTTTCTTCGACACTCATAGTTTCCCATTTTTCAATGTTTTTGGACTATTACGTTAATGTTATATAGTTGTCTCTTTCCGTGTCTTTAATCTCGTGAATCAACGCCAAATACGCATTTGACGGGTTTCTCAAGCTTTACCCGACCTATAGTTTATTATAACTTAAAAGTTTTTTGTAACCTTTTTGCGTGATTTCTGCACCTACTATACAAACACACAAAATGTTTGTGCATTTTATGTGAGTATTAGTTCAATTTGGGAGCAAGATATCTGTTTTTCTCCCAAATTTTAAACATAAACTGTTTGTATATATAGCCCAAAAAGGCAATCAGGTGCAATCTAATATAGGTAAGAGCGATGCAGAACTTGTGCGATCTTACCAATCTGGTAACACAGAAGCATGGAATGAACTCTGTATAGAATACGGGCCGAGACTTGCCGAATTCTTCCGCAGTTGGCAGAGCGGAAATACGGCGGATGTTCAAGACCTCGTCCAAGACACGCTCCTTGCAGCGATGGAAGACATACACAAAATAGAGGATCCTCAGAGCTTCAATGCTTGGATATTGACCATCGCGACCAGAAAAAGGATAAGCTGGTTCAAAGAGCAGGAAAAGCGTGAGTCTTATCTGCCTTCTGAAGATGAGTTCATGGAAACAACACCTGTGTATTTGGGACCTGAGCACATCGCGGTTAACAACGAATATCTTCAAATAGTGATGGATTTGATGAAGCAGCTCTCTGAAAACCAACGGATGGTAATCCTGTTAAGTGCTATAGGCATGAAGCAAAAAGAGATTGCGGAGCAGTTGAACATCAAAGTCGGTAACGTTAAGGTTCTGTTGATGCGGGGAAAAGAGAAATTAATAGCTCGGCTCAAAGCCAAATACCCAGACGATTACGCCGATATCGTAGACGATGAGGGCATACAATCACTTCTTGGAAAACAAAAGTGATTAATGTTGAATAGGATGGACGCATTCCCCCTTGATAAGGGGTAGGGGGTTAAAAATCGTTATTTGTTTTAACCCCCTAAATCCGCCTTATCAAGGGGACTTTAAGAGAAACTGCGTAAGTCATGGTTTTAATTGATAAATTTTGAAAGGAGGTGTATAATTTATGAAAACGCAATTTTGGCTAAAGATAGGACTGACCGCGTTACTGATTGTTTTTATGGGTGTTGGACTGTTGTTTGGCACAATCAAAATGATTGATGTCACGCAAGCAGACACGTTTGACTGTAAACGGATAAGATTGGACTGCATCCCTCGTGGTGAAAAACCGATCTGTCCGGATATGAATTTAACCCCACGCTGCCCACTGGATGCAGCAAAAGAGAGGTGAAACTGACATGTATAAAAAAATGCTATGGGGACTCGGTGTCCTCGTGTTACTGATCTGCACTGCGTTTGTTTTTATGACAGTGCGCAATCGTGCTGAGATTCGGCAACTCAAAAAAGAGTATGCCGTAACAGAAAAACCGTTAGAAGCGCGCGACGAACCGACACAACCGATCACAGATAACAAACCGCACCGCCCCGCAAGAGCCGGTTTCAAATGGGAATGGCACGGTGACCATTGGCACGAGATCCCAGTGGCACAGGCGGATGATCAGGAGGTTGTTGTTCCTGTTAAAAAGATGACCGATGCACAAAAAGCGGAGTGGGAAAAATATTGGAAAGACCAAGGACTTGAGCCACCACCCCCCGGATATACATACGTCTGGAATGATACAAGTGCCAAACTGGTACAATTTAACGTGCCCTATTTTGAAGTTACTGATACCTATGGTTATAATAACTACTATCAGTTATCCGATAACGAATGGGATAGATATAAAGCATTAAGTGCAATAGCTCACAAATCTCTTAATCGAGTCAAAATACCTGATGATGTTGCCTCACTCGCGAAGAAATGGTTGGAGCCACTCCACCAGAAAACATGGGGTCTCCAGAAAGCTATTGTCACCACTGTTACATATGATAGGGAAGAAACTCCTGAAGATGTAGCATACAATCAAAAACTGACTAGCGAGAAACTAGCGGCAATAAAACCCCCAGAAGTAGATTACAGCATAAATCATGATGTTGTTGATTTAATTATACTTGAACTTGAAGAAGCACTTCAAAGGAGATAAAATTATGCGGAAATTTAGAAATATGCTTGCCATCATGACACTCACCTTTGTGACGTTTACATTCGCAAGCAACGGGAATTCAAACGACGATGATGATTTAATTCTTGATTATTATGGACCATCAACTACCGCCTCGGTTAACCCAGAGAAACCTAATATTATAAAGGTATATGGAGCTGTAAACACGGATACTCCAAATTCCGATCCGTTGTTACTAAGAAGAGTACCTGCTGAGTATGAGATGTCAGTAAGCTGTTATTTAAGCGTTACGAATAATAGCGCTGAAACTTGCAAATTTGGGATAGAGTCAAGCGGTGCAGTACACAATTCATCAGGTACCGAAGAGCTTGATATCACAGCTCGGGGAAAGATTTGGCGTGTTAAAGCAAATCATGGGATCGGAACAAGTGTCATAGTTACGAAAACTTTTACAACTATAACTCCAGATACTTATACATTAAATGGAATAGGGAATACCGTTATTGTACAAGGTGGTGGTTCATTATCTTGGGGTGCAGAAGGTTTCAGTCACGGATCTGGTGAAAGCATCGTAACAATTACACGGAGTGATCCAGATAACGAATCCTTTACGGTAGAGGAGCAAGATCAGCACCCATGTGAAGGGTGTAATGAGTATCCATACGAAGCAACAAACAAGACGCATGAAAAAGTAGAAAGATGTATTTCCTATTACTATGGCTCTACTACACTCATATACGGTTGCGGGCAATCTTATTGGTTGTGTGCAAGCGATGCGTCAAACCATACAAATTGGTCGTACTGTGGTAGTACTAATAGTTTCCATGGATATAAACACTGTGCTTCTGGCAATCACACTATCCAAGCAAGCTGTTCCGAAACGGATGAAAACGGGAATACTTGCACTGTGACGGGGTTTTACCCGTGTGAGTATCATACACACAACTTCCCCACTGGCAGTGGCAGTCAGAATAACAACAATGGCGGTGGTGGCATAGGTCAAACCCCTGGCAATGGCGGGGCGCCACAATCCAATGGCGGTGCCACCCCTGGCAATGGTAATGGTAATCAGGGCAATGGCGGGGCGCCACAATCCAATGGCGGTGCCACCACACCTCAGGCAAATGGCGGTTGCACCACAACTTCAACGCTCGTCAACTGCGATAAGCGTTATGTCCATAGATGCCGCGTCAAAGTCCGTAATGCTTATGAACATAGAGTATCTTGTACCGGATGTTCTAAGCAGTACTGGACGTGCAACAGTTCCGATGTGGCAAAACATAAACTCCGCACATGTACGCGGACAAAGCCTCATAGCTCTACGCAGTGCAGGCAACAGTGGCGACGATGTCAACAGACACCCTTTCAGTTATATCATAATGGCCCCTGGGTAGCATCTCCGAGATGTCCAAAAACTAACAACATCGGATTTTGTTCAGATGCTAATTAGTTATGTCATAACAACTAAAAAGGCAGGCACCAGACGAGTGTCTGCCTCTCTCATTTTTATGAAAACGACTCGTTACAAAAATCTTGTTTTCTGCCTTCTGCTATTTGGCATTCTTTTTCTCAGTTCGTAGGTCGGGTAGAGCGCAGCGAAACCCGACAATATCAAGTTTAAAGGCAAACTGGGAGGGTTTCACAAGGAAATTACAGAACAGCCCAAGCTTTTCACAATAGCGTTTCAGTGCTAACTTGTCGGGTTTCGCTGCGCTCTACCCGACCTACAATCCATTGGTCTTGGCGTTATCAGATACTTCCAATTAAATCATTATAATGTCTATCATGCAAAACCCACGTTCTAAACATCTCGTCCCGCTCCTATTGCTCATCAGCATTCTGTTTCTCGCTTTCTGGATACGTATTCAGAGTGCGGAGACACTCCCTGATGGACAATTCCTGGAAAACGATGCGTATCTCTACTATTGGCAGGCAAACACAATAGTGGAACAAGGCAACCTCCCACCGCGCGACATGCACCGATGGCTGCCACTGGGGCGTGATAACGGTTTAATGTTATCGCTCTATTCTTATGTGCTGGCTTGGACATATCGAGCCGTCCACCTATTTTTTAATATCACGCTTTACGATGTCAGTATCTACCTGCCAGCTATCTGTTTTGTGCTCGGTTTAGCCATCATAAGTTTTTTCCTGTACAAAACTTATGGTGCGCTGGTAGCCAATATCACAGGACTTCTGATTGCGACGCTACCGGGAACAATCGGGCGTAGCACTGTCGGCTTTAGCGATAGAGACAGCTGGTGTCTATTACTTGCGATTTGTGTTGTGGTAACCTATCTGATAGCCTTGCAAGTCCAGCGTCCACGCGAACGGCTTGCGTGGACGCTTATCAGTGGATTTTTTACCCTCTTAGGCGGCCTTTCTTGGGAAGGTTTTGGCGTATTTGTTCTGATGATTTACGCTGTAGAGCTGTGGCGATTTTTAACGCGTGCGGAGGACACCGATCTGTTGTACTACCTGCTTTGGGTATGTTGCTTTGTGCCGTTGCTGTACGTGCTTGCACCCGCGTATCGGCGCGGTGAGTTTTTTGCAACACATGTTGCAGCGCTAATGCTGGTGCCGCCACTGATGATTTTGTTGCTGCGGGTGCTGGCTCTGTTGCTATTGCGGATATCACACCTTAGAGAACAGAGACGTAACCTCACACTCGGTTTGACGCTTACAAGTGGTGCGATTTTTGTTATATATTTTTTGACACAACTCAACACGCTTGCGGGCACAACGTTCTTTCGTGACACGCCCCTGATGCGGAGCATCTCGGAACTGAATGATCCTCATTTCCTGTTTTGGATAGGGAGATACGGTAGCGTTTTTATCTTCGCAAGCCTTATGCTCATTGTCCACGTTTACCAAAACTATCGTCTCATACTCGCTATCCCCTTATCCGTTTTTGCGTTGACAACCTTTGGCAGACAACCTGTATCGGTGCTTTTTGGTGACGGGTTTTGCGGTTTACTTTTTGGGCTATCGGTATGTGCGAGCTGCTTAGGGTTCTTATACACAGCGTGGCAGCACCGAGACGATGATCAAACGCCGCAGACAACTTATCCATATATCGTCTTTGCGATGTGGTTTTTCTTGTGGGTAGGGCTATCCCGTGATGCAATGCGATATGACTACTTTGTTGGTATTCCACTTGCCTTCTGGACTGCAATTTTGATAACACGTGTCTCTAAATTCATTGAAAACTTTTTGGAGAATACACAGGCAGGCCGCATCGCAACTGCGGCTGCACTGGTTCTGGTCCTCTTTTGGGCCCCAGCGGGTGGTCATGCGCGTTTTTCAGTTTACGCGGCGGTGCAAATGCGGACAGCTACACCCGGTGCAAATACACCGATGCTGCAAACTTTCGACTGGATGAAAACACATCTAAAAGATGCTGTAGTCGCCGCAGATTGGCGATTTGGAAGCCAACTCAACGTACTCGCAAACGTCAAAACGATTACAGATCAAGACCATTACCTGCCAAATTGGGTCTCTTTGCACAATAGATATGTTCACAGTGTCGCAACACCACACGAAACGCTGAGATACCTCAAAACACACCAGGCAACACACGTTTTGATTACACCTTATGACCCACATAACGCTTTGCTGAATAGAAATCCACTCGGATATAGTCACTTTAAACCTGTGTATCCCGAAACCGACTTCGCCAGATCACCTATCAAACTTTGGGAGATTCTGTATACGGACGATATACAAACCGACGCGAAATACCTTGCAACCGAACCGCTGTCCCCACAAACGGATATAACCCCTATCCAAGACAGGACAGACGCATTCCCCCCTTGATAAGGGGGGTTAGGGGGGTTAAATGGTGCTATTTCAGCGATCTAACCCCCTCAATCCCCCTTATCAAGGGGGACTTCAAGAGAAAATGCGTCCATCCTGCCAAAATATAGAACGGACACCCCATGAACACGAACACCATTGAAGTCTCTGTTGTAATGCCGTGTCTGAATGAGGAAGAAACACTTGGCATCTGTATTCAGAAGGCACAATCCACCTTGAAACATTTAGGTTTTGTGGGTGAAGTTATTGTTGCGGATAACGGTTCAACGGATAATTCTGTTTTAATTGCGGAACAACATGGTGCGCGTATTGTTCACCAACCCGAGCGCGGTTATGGGGCTGCGTATCTTGTGGGACTTGCGGCTGCACAAGGCGAGTATATTATCATGGGTGATTCTGATGATACCTACGATTGGACAGACCTTGAACGTTTTATTAACCCCTTACGCGAAGGGTATGATCTGGTAATCGGCAATCGGTTCAAGGGTGAGATACTGCGGGGTGCGATGCCGTTTGCGCGCCGCTATATCGGCAATCCGATTTTGTCCGGTATGCTGCGGTTGCTGTTCCGTACGCACATTGGTGATTCACACTGCGGGATGCGTTCGTTTACTGCGGCAGCCTACAAGCGGATGGATTTGAAAACGACGGGTATGGAGTTTGCCTCTGAAATGGTTATCAAGTCGGTTGAGGCGAAGTTGAAGGTCCAGGAGGTCCCGATTACCTATCATCCGCGAGGTGGTGAATCTAAACTGAACGCCCTCAGAGACGCGGCACGGCATATCCACTTTATGCTCAAGTATAAAGCCACCCACAAAGATAATGGATAACAGACAGCGAGAATCACAAGCCACTTCCGCGCCTAAAGCCGTGGATAGATTGTTAGCCGAAATGCGTTTTGCGAAAGCCAAGCCGTATATTCCCAAAGGTGCTCGGCTTTTAGATGTAGGTGCAGGGGATGGTAGCTTTTTACGTCATCTTTGTGGACATATTTCGGGTGGCGTGGGTATTGACCCGCTTATCACCGAGCCTGTCGCGTTTGACAGGTGCGAACTTGTCGGTGGCTATTTCCCGCAGGATTTTGAGGACAACGGCAATTTCGATGTGATTACCTTGTTAGCAACGATTGAGCATATTCCGATCGATAGACTCTCGGCTTTAGAGGCAGCCTGCTGGCGTTACTTATCTGCTGGTGGGCATGTAATTATGACGGTGCCGCATCCCTTCGTTGATAAAATCCTTGATGTCTTGAAGTTTTTTCGGATTATCAGCGGGATGGCAACAGAAGAACATTACGGTTTTAAGCCTATCGTGCTGCCGGACTATTTTAGTCGGTGGCAGCTGGTGAAGAAAGGGCGGTGGCAACTCGGTTTTAATTACCTGTTCGTTTTCCAAAAACCTTGAGGTGCGACAGATCAGAATCGCGGAGAACGCGGATTTTGCCTTTCGTACCGCAATCTTCCAGATTGCGTTTTTTGGCACAAACTGAAAGTTTGTGCTACATTTTGTAGCGTCCTTTGTTAGATTGCGTTTTTTGGCACAAACTGAATGAAGATAAAAAAATAAATTGGGTCCTTTGGCGAGGTTAGGAAGAAATCAACGGTCCGAATCATGACGAATGCCGGACGCGCATTCGTCTTTAGGCATTCCCCGCCTCGCCAGCAGGGGACACCTGCCTCATGCGGTCCGATAGATTTGAATATTCTGCAATAATCGCTTCTACAAGGCTCTCTATTGTCGCTTGCTTTGCTACTATATCAACCCTTACGTCATGTTCTGTTACGGTTGCTTCTGTTGTTGGACCGATAACTGCCACTCGGACTTTTGCCAATAAATCTTTAGCAGCATACGAGGGGAACATCTCAACAAAATTGGTGACAGTCGAAGAGCTTGTAAACGTGACAAAGTCAATTCTACCTTCTAAAAGGTCTTTTTGGATAGTATTGCTACATTGACTTTCCACTTTGACAGTATCGTAGATCGGAACATCATCAACATGTGCGCCTCTTTCGCGTAAGATGGTGGGTAGATCAGCAATTGCAATTTTCGCACGTGGTAACAGGATTTTCTTTCCTTGTACATTTTCTATTTCCGTAGCGACAACTTTTCCGCTGGCATGTGATGGCACAAAATCGGGATAAATACCGATGCTGTTTAGTGCTTCAACCGTTTTCGGTCCAACGGCACATACACTGCACCCACCAAAGACTCGCGTGTCCTTCCTCTTTTTTCGCAACTGCTCATAATATATCTCAACAGCATTGACACTCGTAAAGATGACCCAATCATACTGATCGGGGGAAGGAATCTCTGCACTATCAATTTCAAGCGGACGAATTTCTATGGCGGGAAATTGAATGACTTCTGCACCGTTTGCTTCCAGAAGACCGGCAAATTCGCTTGCCTGCGCGCGGGCACGTGTGACAAGAATACGTTTTCCAAAGAGAGGCTTATTGTCAAACCATCGGAGTTCTTCACGCAGTCGGTTCACTTCTCCTATAACGATAATTGCTGGACTTTTCAGTTGAACCGCCTCAACCTTCTCAACAATATCCGAGAGAGTGCCTTGGATTACAAATTGTTGTGGAGTTGTTCCGACACGAACCAAACTGACTGAAGTTTGCGGATCTCTGCCATGTGTTATCAAACGTTCCATGATCTCACGGAGATGCGCTACTCCCATATAGACTACGAGTGTATCTACTGCAGTGGCAAGCTGTTCCCAATTGATGTTTGAATCAGGGTGTAACGCCGCAGAATGACCTGTAACGAAAGCAACTGATGAGGCATAGTCGCGATGGGTAACCGGAATTCCTGCGTAAGCAGCGGCAGCAATTCCAGAGGTAACACCCGGCACAATTTCAAAAGGTATCCCTGCTTGGGTAAGTGCCATCGCTTCCTCGCCGCCGCGCCCGAAGACATAAGGGTCTCCACCTTTAAGTCTAACAACAACTTTACCAGCTTTCGCATGCTGGACAAGCAATTGATTGAGTTCAGCTTGACGATTAGCTCGGATTCTCGGGTCGGGTGCTCGGAGCTTCTCGGTATGTGCGGGGCAATGTTCCAATAGTGCATCGTTCAGGAGCAGATCGTAAATAACAACATCGGCTTGTTGAAGGCATTCTACTCCCTTGACGGTAATAAGTTTTTTATTACCAGGCCCTGCACCTACGATGTAAACGATACCGGGACGTGTTGCTTTCATAAGACATTACGGTAGATTTTAGAATTATTTGGACACTTTGTGCCAGCGAGGTTAGGAAACCTCGCCAGCAGGGGGACACCTGCCTCGTGCAAACAGAAAATGACCGAATTAAAAAATTAATCTTCGGACAGTTGCGGGACAGCAGTATCCAAGTAATTATAGACTTTACTATAATCAATTCTGCCCACCTAACAGCCTGATTACTTTCATTTGCTCTACCGCAGCGACGATCTGTGGGTCATGTTCAAGTTCATCCTTAATGTTCTCAGTAACCAGGGCAAGAGTATACTTTATTCCGATATCGCTAAGGACAATCTGTTCCTCAGTGAGCGCATCCGTAAAACGTCTATAGGCTTGCAGTAGTTTGGTAGCTTCACGGTCATCGCGCGAGGCATGTTCAGCTGCGGCTAACTTTTCCAAGACATCATCACCGTGCTCTTCAACAAAAGATTTTAATGTCTCGTGATTGCGCAGTTTGAACTGCATCTGCCGTTCAGAACGGCTAAATCCTGACGTTTCAACATCGGGAATGACACCAATTTTATTGATATTCACGCCTTTTGGCGTATAGTAGTGCGCAACCGTTAATTTAACCGCTGCTTTGGAATCACTGAGTGGAAAAACCTTTTGCACTGACGCTTTTCCAAAGGTTTTATTACCCATGACAAGCCCTCTCCTATGGTCTCTTATTGCGCCAGCAACAATTTCGGAGGCACTTGCGCTGCCACCGTCGACCAAAACGATCAATGGGAATTTTTCTCTTGCTTCTCCTTGCGCGGAAAAGTCTTGGCGATCCTCAATTCCTTGGCTATAAACGATGAGTTGTCCAGGTTCAAGAAAATCACTTGCAATATCAACAGCGGAGCCAAGAAGTCCGCCTGGGTTTAAGCGAAGGTCGAGAATGATACCGTTAATATTGTTTTGATCAAATTCCGCAAAAGCGTTATCCACGTCGTTTGCTGTGGTTTGAAGGAACTGATTGATTTTGATATATCCGATATTATCCCCAATAATTTCTGTTTCCACGCTCGGCATCCGAATAACTTCCCGCGTGATTGTAACCTCTATTGGACGGCTTTCTTTTGGACGAATAATGGTAATTGAAACGGAAGTACCAGGTTCACCTCTCAACAAGTCAACTGCATCATTTAATGACATGACTGCCGTTGATTCACCATCAATCTGACTGATAATATCTCCGTTTTGTATCCCCGCAAGTGCGGCGGGGTTGCCTTTGAAAGGTGTAATGACAGTAATCATATCATTACGCATGCCAACGGTCATACCGAGCCCACCATAATTTCCCCGATTCTGTGTGCTAAATGTAATATAGTCAGGGATATATTGACTGTATGGGTCCAAGGTCCGGAGCATCCCTTTTATTGCGCCTTCCATCAGTTTTTTATCGTCTATTACGTCTTCTTCCTGTTTTTCATCGTGCGGATCGTCAAAGTGTTCCTGTTTTATATAAGCCAAAATTTCAGAAAAGAGTGCAAGATTCTCTAATAGTTTTTCATTCTCTGTCTTCCCGTTTTCAGTTTCAGCAAAACTCCAACTTAAAGGTAGTAAAACAGAGATGAGAAAAGTTAAAATTATGATGTATAAACAATTTTTTTTCATTTTTTACTCCATTTCTATTTGTAAAAGGGTAATTTTAATTACTCCCGCCAAATTTGTAAATTATATTTCGGACCCGCGAGTTAAAGGTGATATAAAAGGCGACAAATACTGCTATCAAACCAAAGAGTAGGTCGAACCAATCCATACGGTCTTTCATGTGTTCCCATTTTGTCTGGCCTGAATACTGAGTTTCAGCAATAGATATGGCTGCTTCTTCCAAAAGGTTTGGCTCATTTGCCATTAATTGTTCTGCAATCTGCGGAACCGCATTCCACTGAACATCAAGATATTTCCCAATAAAGATACCTGCTATAGCAAAAACAGCAGCACCAAATGCAACCATTAACCAATGCTTTTTAGCGTTAGTTTCAATAGCACCCGAACATGTTAGAAGCATCCCTATTCCGGTCAGGGCACCGATGCCAATAGCAATGAAACCCGCAGTATTCCCTGTCCACTGAATATATTTCGCCCAGAGGATACCTCCTAATATCGCGCCGATGAGACCGCCTAAAGGAGCAATTATAATCTTCACTGTTTTCCTTTAACGTTACAGATTTCAGGTTTTTGTAAATGATGCTCAGTGTTCTGTTCAAAGGTATAAGCAACTCGCAAGATTTTTTCCTCTTCAAAAGGTGCCGCAAGTAATTGTAACCCAACAGGCAGACCATTTTCCACAAAACCGCACGGAACAGAAATCCCTGGTAATCCTGCATGACTCGCAGGTGTTGTCATCACATCACACAGGTACATTTGTAACGGGTCTGCTGTTCGTTCATCGATTTTAAAGGCAGGTGTCGGTGAAGTCGGTGTTGCTATGACATCAACCTTCTTAAAAGCAGCGTCAAAATCGGATTTTATTAATGTCCGTACCTTTTGCGCTTTTTTGTAATATGCATCTTGGTATCCTGCGCTGAGTGCAAAAGTACCAAGCATAATACGGCGTTTTACCTCTTGCCCAAAGCCTTCACTTCGGGTTTTTTTATACATATTGATAAGGTCTGCAGGTTCTTCAGTCCGATAGCCGTAGCGGACACCGTCATATCTCGCAAGGTTTGCGCTCGCTTCGGCTGGTGCGATAATATAATATGTTGCGATGGCATAATCAGTATGTGGCAGCGAAATCTCTTCAACAGACGCACCAAGTTTTTCCAACTCAGCGATAGCTGTTTGTACGCAATCCGCTACTTCTGTGTCTAAACCTTCAGTGAAATATTCTTTTGGCACACCTATTTTCAAACCTCTCACATCATTGATGAGACTCTGTGTGAAATCTGGTACGGGTACATCAACGGAGGTAGAGTCCATCTCATCGTTTCCACAGATGGCGTTGAGAACTAATGCACAATCCGTCACATCTTTTGTAAACGGACCGATTTGATCGAGCGATGAGGCAAAAGCAACCAGTCCATAGCGGGAAACCCGACCATAAGTCGGTTTCATACCGACCACACCACAGAGTGCTGCCGGTTGGCGAATAGAACCGCCAGTATCTGAACCCAATGAGCAGATAGCCGTGTCTGCAGACACAACCGCCGCTGAACCACCACTTGAGCCACCGGGAATCGTTTCCAAATCCCACGGATTGTGTGTAATCTGATACGCAGAATTTTCTGTAGATGACCCCATCGCAAACTCGTCCATGTTCGTTTTGCCTATCATTACCACACCTTGCTGGTGTAGCTTTGTCATGACAGTCGCATCGTAAGGCGGCACAAAGTTGCTCAGGATTTTAGAGGCACAAGTAGTCCGGACATTTTTAGTGCATATCACATCTTTAATCGCAATTGGAATCCCGGCAAGAGGTGGCATCTCATTTCCATTTTGGAATCCTGCATCGGCGGCCCCCGCTTGTTCCAATGCAATCTCTTTGGTCAACGTCAAATACCCTTTGACGTGGGGTTCCACCTCCTCAATACGTCCATAAACAGATTCGGCTAATTCTACAGCAGAGATTTCACGCGCCTTGAGTTTATCGTGTAGTTCGTGGGCAGTCAGTTGGTAAAGCGACATTCAGTTTCTGCTCCTTATTCTGTATCAATGACTCTGGGCACGCCAAAATACCCTTCTTCAGGTTCTGGCGCGTTTGCAAGCACAGCATCGCGTGGTAACGAGGTTTTGACGGCATCCGCCTTGGTAATATTGTGCAGCGGATGGATATGTGATGTCGGTGGAACGTCATCTGTATTCAATTCATTTAACTTGCCGATATAATCCAAAATTCTTGAAAGTTGCTCGGTGAAATCCTGTGTCTCTTCTTCGTTAAACTCAAGACGTGCTAAGTTTGCAACGTGGCTAACGCCTTCTGTGGTGATTGTTGCCATATAGTTTAAGGCCCTTTCTTTTAATTTACACTTGCATTCGCAGTCCGTTCCAATAAAAATGTTAAACTGCTTGCAGCTGCGCCAATGCAGCATCAAATTGTTTTGATCCAGCACGGTCGAACCGAACTGTCACATAAGTACTTGAGCCTGATTCGGTGAGTTCCGTTACTTTTCCTCGCCCAAATTTCGGGTGGTGGACAATCTGACCAATTGCGTATAAACCAACTTGTTCCTCTTCAATGTAACTGATTTCTGGTTGGGAAAACGGGGAGTTATAACGGTCAACTCGCTGAATAAGATGCGGCGAAATTTCCTCAATGAAACGAGAAGGTACCCTGTATTCCGCACCGCTCCACGTTCTACGCGATTGTGCATGCACCAGAAAAAGCTGCTCCATTGCACGCGTAATTCCGACATAACAGACCCTACGTTCCTCCTCTAAACCCGATTCTGTGCACTCGGAACGTTGATGCGGCAAATAACCTTCCTCCATGCCAACCATAAAAACAAACGGAAATTCCAACCCCTTTGCGCTGTGCAAAGTCATCAGTGTTACAATGTTTGTTTCATCTGTATTATCATCTGTTTGCATCGTGTCAATATCGGCTATGAGTGCAACATTTTCTAAATAATCCGAAAGTGTCGGTTCTTCAGCGATCGTTCCATATTCGTAAACAGCGTTCCGTAGTTCCTCAATATTTTCAACTCGATTTTGTGCCTCTATTGTCCGTTGTCCTTTGAAGTTTTCAAGATAACCAGTCGTGTCTAAAACATGTTCAAGGGCATCAGCAGGTGTTGGGTCATCTCCATCAAACTTATCAAAGATTTTAGCGAAGCGGCGGATTTTTCCCCTGATACCAGTGTTAATCTTTGGAATTTCTTCAACGCGATCAATAGCCTCAATCAGCGGAATTTCTTCGGTGTCCGCAAAATTCATGAGCCGCTCAAGGGATGTGGCACCAATGCCGCGAGTCGGCACGTTGATGATACGTCTGAGACTCATTGAGTCAAAAGGATTACACATGACGCGGAGGTAAGCAATCAGATCCTTGATTTCCATCCGGTCATAAAAACCTAACCCACCGACAATCTGATAGGGGATATTTGCAGCGCGGAGTGCTTCCTCAAATATACGGGATTGTGCATTCGTGCGATAAAAGATCGCAAAGTCCTTATAATCAACGCCTTCTGCATGCCAATCCTCTATCTTTGTCCCCACGAAACCGGCTTCATCACGTTCATCCATCGCTTCATAGCAGGTGACAAGTTCGCCTTCCTCATTTTTTGTCCAGAGTTTTTTCTCTTTCCGTTCTTTGTTGTTGCTAACAACGCTCCATGCTGCTTCCAAGATATTTTGCGTTGAACGATAATTCTGCTCTAAACGTAGCACACATGTATTCGGGTAATTCTTTTCAAAATCGAGTATATTATGGATGTCTGCGCCACGAAACCCGTAGATAGATTGGTCATCATCCCCCACAACACACACATTCTTTTTTTCGCCAGCTAAATGGCGTACCAATTCATATTGGCAGCGGTTTGTGTCCTGATACTCATCTACAAGCACATGTTCAAACTTCTTTTGATAGTATTCAAGCACATCTGGGTATTTTTTGAACAGTTCCACTGTAAAATTGAGCAGATCATCAAAATCTAAGGCGTTGTTTTTGCGGAGCGTGTCCTGATACATGGGATAAACTTGCGCAACAATCTTTTCATAATAACCGTCAGCCGTGTTTGCGTAAGTATCCGGTTTGATGGCGTTGTTTTTTGCTTTACCAACCAGATCGTGAATGGTGCGCGGATTATACATCTTGTCGTCCAAGCCGTGCTGTCTGATAATATCTTTCACGACCGTTACTTGTTCACCCTTATCGTATATTGTAAAGTTTTTGGTAAAACCGTCTAATTGCTCAATGTCTCGACGCAGGATACGCGCGCAGGTCGCGTGGAAAGTTGCAACCCATAGATTTTTACTCGTACCCTCTCCAACGAGTTCATCCAGCCGTTCCTTCATTTCGTTTGCTGCCTTATTGGTAAACGTCACTGCAAGGATACGGAAGGGAGAGACGCGGTGATGTTTGATGAGATAGGCGACGCGATGGGTAATGACGCGCGTTTTGCCGCTTCCCGCCCCAGATAGAATAAGGAGCGGTCCTTCGGTGTGTTGGACAGCTTCTCGTTGCACACTGTTTAAGTTACTTAATAGATTGTCGGACAAGAAATTTCTCCATAGATGTGGTTTGTCATAGTAATGTATAAAGTATACGCAATTTAGGTTTTGTTTGCAAGGGAAATTGTTGGTATTTTCTGATTCGCTGATTAGTAACGAATTGTGCAATTACATACACTTTTACTTGTAAACAAAAAGGCGAGGCATAAAACCTCACCTTATGATTCTAAAATTTGTCTAATGGTAAATACCTGCGCAAGATGCTCCTTCAAAAACCGCCCAGCAAAAGACTTAACACACCTTCACAATTTCTTCTGACGTGTCGTGTGCCTATGGCTATTGTCTCGGATATGTCAAGGAGTCCCATCTTGGCTATCAGCGACTTGTGTCCGAAGCCGTTCTAACTCAGCTTCTAACGCCTGTCGCCGTTCAGTTTCCTGTTTAGCAAGTGCCTCTGCTGCTTGTCGCCGTTCAGATTCTTCTGCTGCCATTGCCTCTGCTTCTTCGCGTAGTTGCTGTTCTTGCTCTCGCAGTTGTTGCTCTTGCTCTCGCAGTTGTTGCTCTTGCTCTCTAAGTTGTTTTTCTTGCTTGTGGAATTGTTGTTCTTCCATAGAAGTTGTTATCGGTGTGCCATCAGGAAGGGACGGGCGCAATAGTCTCACATGTGTCGTTAGGTCATCTTTCCATCGAAACCAAAGATTTAACGCATTACTGAACAACCCACCTTCGGCATCAGGTA